>NZ_LPWD01000208.1 GCF_001723295.1 Methyloceanibacter marginalis | reverse complement strand
GCTCAGTTGGGAGAGCGCAGCAATCGCACTGCTGAGGTCGTCGGTTCGATCCCGTCCGGCTCCACCATTTCCAAGACTTCAAGCCTCTCCAGAGGCGTTTTGCCTCACTTCTTTTTGGCCGCGTCCTGTCCGGTCGGCCCTTTCCAACCCTCCGGCCATTGCAGATTGCCTTCGGCGTCGCGCACCCGGAAGAACCAGCCGACGGCCGGGATCAGCATGATGCCCGGAATGAAGCGGACGCCTGCGGCGACGACGCGGTTCAGGAACCCCTCGATGATCACCCAGTTGCCGCGCATGAAGCGCCGGTAGGCGGCTTCGGCCATCGCTTCGGGGGTCATGCGGGGAAAATAGACCATGTAGCGCGAATGCTCGGCACCGGCCTTCTCGTGCATGGTGGTCTCGATCGGGCCGGGCGCGACGACACAGATGCGCACGCTCGAACCGAACACTTCCCACGCGAGCGCCCGGCTCCATGAGATCATGAACGCCTTGGTGGCGGCGTAAGTCGCCTGATAGGGCACCGGCATGAACCCTTCCAACGAAGCGACGTTGAGGACGCCGCCTTTGTCGCGCGCCAGCATGTCGGGCAGGAGGCGCGCGTCAGGTCCACCACGGCGCGCACATTCAGATCGACAATCTTGAGAAGTTGCTCCCGGTCCTGGTCCTGGAAGAAGCCGGCCGTCATGATGGCGGCGTTGTTGACAAGAGATTCGCAATAGAGGCCTTTCGTGCGCAGGACCTCAACGAGCTGATCGCAGCCTTCCGGCGTGGCGAGATCGCAGGCGGCATGGTGAGCCGGCACGTCATGGGCGGACGCGATTTCGCGCGCGGTCTTGGCCAAAGCCTCTTCGTTGCGCGCCACGAGCAGTAGCGTGTGGCCGTGCTTGGCGAACTCCTCAGCCAGCGCGCGCCCGATCCCTTGCGTCGCGCCGGTGATCACGGCGGCAGGCGCAAGCTCCGGTTGATCGTCACGCGCGTCATGTCTATCCACCGCCACTTTTGGGAGGCTCAATACCCAACAGGGTCAACCGCGCCGGCAAGCAATCACCTAACACAAATGGTTGCAAGCAGGTGCGGCCACTGCCGGTAACCGTGCCAGCCCCAATCGGTTGGGACCGGCTCGGACACCGCGTTAGAGTTTGCCAAGGTCATGTCAAGCCTCTGTTTGCCGGATTGGAAGTGTGCAGCGCAATGTCGATAATTCGTTACCTCTGTTTACCCCTTCTCGGGGCTCTTGGCGTCGCTTGGCTGGCCTCCGCCTCCGCTGCGGAGCAGAGCCTCGGCGAGGCGGTCCGTGCGGCGGATGCTAAATATCTCGAGGCGCCTGAGATCGGCACGGTCGACAAATCCCCCAAGATCGTGGCGGGCGGCGGCGAGGATGGCCTGCCGGCCCTCGATGATGAAATCTCCTCCGGTCCCTTGCGGGTGACCTTGACCTATGTCGAGGAAGAGCCCCAGCCGGAAGAGAAGCCCAAGCACAATGACCTGCCGGGCGAGGCCGACGACGCTGCGGTGGAGAGCCCCGCCGTGGACGAGCACTGGCGGGGGGCGAGATTCCTTTGGAGGACATTCCCGAGGAGGCGATGCTTCCGGGCGAGTTCGATCTTGGCGAGACGGCATGGCGCAGGGCAGTGGTGACCGTCTATTTCGACGATCCGAACCCCAAGACCGCGGCGCCCGAGGAGACCGAGACCCCGACGCCTGACTTGGATCAGCCGCAAGGCGCGAGCGAAAGCGGCGAGGGGGAGGCAGACGCCGCCGCCGAGCCTCCGGTTCCGGCCGGGCCGCGCGTAGTGGCCACGCTCGAAGGGCCGAGTGCCGGGGTTTCAAACCCGCCGGTCAGTATTCAGATCGCCGAGCTCGACCCCAGCAACGCCTTTCCAGAGGTGGTGGTGTCGTTCTTCACCGGCGGCGCCCATTGCTGTTCGGCGACACATGTGGTCACGAGCAACGCGGACGGGTCCGAATGGACCACGCTCGACGTCGGAGAATTCGATGGCGGCCCGATGCTGGCGCTCGATCTCGACGGCGACGGCACGTTCGAGTTCGAGACCCGGGACAATGCCTTTCTCTATGCCTTTGCCTGCTACGCCTGCTCGGAGGCGCCGCTCCAGGTGCTCGCGCTTGAGAACGGCAAGATAAAAGATGTGAGCGCCGCGCCCCGCTTCAAGCCGGCCCATGCCGCCTGGCTTAGGAACATGATCGTGGGGGTACCGGAGCAGGAGGTGAATGGCTTCCTGGCGGGCTATGTGGCTCAGAAGATCAGGCTCGGCGAGGGCAAGCAGGCCTGGGCCCTGATGCTCAAATATTACGACCGCGAGACCGACTGGGGGCTCGACATCTGCGACGGGAAACGCGACGAGGCCGGAGACTGTCCGGGCGAGACCAGGCGAGTGGCCTTCCCAGAGGCGCTCGAACTTATGCTTAAGGAAAACGGTTATAAGATAGGGGGCTGAGCCCAAACCCTGAGGATTTCCGGGCGAAATCCGGGGAGAGGGTCGGAGTTCCCCTTGCCTGGGGCGGCCTTAGCGGCGGCGCCGGGCGGGTTTTATGCGTTTTTTCGAGGAGTAGGGCGCATGGCACCGCGCGCTTTCTGGACCGGCTATCTCAGGCTCTCGCTGGTCAATATCCCGGTCAAGCTCTACGCCGCGACGTCGTCGGAGCGGTCCATCGCCTTCCACCAGATCCACGAGCCGACCGGAGAGCGCATCCGCTACCAGAAGATCGCGCCGAGCGTGGGGCCGGTCGAGAATGAGGAGATCACCAAGGGCTATGAGTACGAGAAGGGCAAATATGTCCTGATCGACCACAAGGAGGTCGACGAGTTGAAGCTCGAATCGAAGCAGACCATCGATCTTGCGCGCTTCGTCGACGAGGACGCGATCGACCCGCGCTACTTCGAAACGCCTTATTACCTGATGCCCGACGGCGACATGGCCGACGAGGGCTACGTGCTCCTCCATCGCGCGCTCAAAGAGACGAAGAAGATCGGCGTGGGTCAGTTCATCCTGCGCGGCCACGGCAACATCGCGGCCATCAAGCCCTTCGAGAAGGGTCTGCTGCTCGAAGTGCTGCGTCACGCGAACGAGATCCGGCCGGCGGACAAGCTGTTCGACGAAATTCCCGAGGTCAAGGTCGACAAGGAAGCGCTCGATCTCGCCAAGGAGCTCGTCACGCGCAAGGCCGGCAAGTTCGAGCCCAAGGAGTTCAAGGACGAGTACCGCGAGGCCGTGTGGGAGCTGATCCAAGCCAAGCTCGAGGATCGCGCGCCGGAGATCGTCACCGAGCAGCCTGGCGGCGCCAAGGTCATCAACATCATGGATGCCCTGAAGAAGAGCGTGCAGCAGGGCAAGAGCGGCGGCCGGACCGCAAAAACAAGCGCGAAGAAGTCGTCCTCATCGCGCTCGTCAAAGAAGACCGCACGACCCGCGAAGCGGAAATCGGCTTAAGAGATGGTGCGCGCGCGAAGCGACGACCCCCTTGCCACGTACAAGGCGAAACGGGACTTCGCCAAGACGCCCGAGCCGGGTGCGAAGCGTGCGCGCAAGAAGGGTGACAGCTTCGTCATCCAGAAACACGCGGCACGGCGCACCCATTTCGACTTCCGCCTGGAGCATGACGGCGTGCTCAAGAGCTGGGCCGTGACACGCGGCCCGAGCCTCGATCCCGCGCAGAAGCGGCTCGCGGTGCGCACCGAGGACCATCCGCTCGAATATGGCGGCTTCGAAGGCGTCATCCCCAAGGGCGAATATGGCGGCGGGCCGGTGATGATCTGGGACGAAGGCACCTGGGAGCCGATCGGCGATCCGGACGAGGGTCTCGCCAAGGGCGATCTCAAGTTCCGGCTGCACGGCAAGCGCCTCAACGGCGACTACGTGCTGGTGCGCATGAAGAAGGACCGCACCGGCGGAAAGCGGGAGAACTGGCTGCTCATCAAGAAGCGCGACGATTATGCCGGCGACGGCGAGGAGCCCACCGAGCAGTACGACACCAGCGTCAAGACCGGGCGCACCATGGACGAGATCGAGACCGGCGCCGACTCCGCCGTGTGGTCTTCCAACAAGGCTCAAAAAAAAACTCCGGCACCAAAAAGGCGAACGGCAAAGGCAAGCTCGCGCGCAAAGAGGCGCCCGCCCTTCGTCGAGCCGCAGCTCGCCACGCTCGAAACGCGCGCGCCCGCGGGCGACGACTGGCTGCATGAGCTGAAATATGACGGCTACCGCATCGAGGCCTGCAAGGCGGGCGACGAGGTCACCCTGTTCAGCCGCAGCGGGCTCGACTGGACCGTGCGCTTTCCGGCGATCGCCAAGGCGGTCCTGACGCTTCCTTGCGAGAGCGCGCTGATCGACGGCGAGGCCGCCTATGTGCTGCCTTCGGGGGTGACCGACTTCAAATCGCTGCAAGAGCACATCGACAAGCCCGATCCGGCAATCCGCTATTTTGCGTTCGATCTTCTATCTCTCGACGGCAAGGATCTGCGCAAAGAACCGCTCTCAGAACGCAAAGAAAAATTGCGCAAGCTGATGGCGGCGAACGGCGTGTCGGACTTTCTGATCTATTCCGACCATGTCCTGGGCGACGGTCCCGCCTTTTTCGACAAGGCCTGCAGTACGCAGCTCGAAGGCATCATGTCGAAGCGCGCCGATGCGCCCTACCGCTCCGGCCGCGGCAAGAGCTGGCTCAAGGTCAAGTGCACGAGGTCGCAAGAGTTCGTCATCGGCGGCTTCGCCGAATCCGACGTGCGCGGCAAGCCGTTCTCCGCGCTCCTGCTCGGCGTCTATGACGGCGAGGCGCTCATCTTCGCCGGCAAGGTCGGCACCGGCTTCAATGCGCGCGATCTGAAGGCGCTGGCCGCGCGCTTCAAGCCGCTCATCCGCAAGACCTCGCCGTTCGAGAGCGTGCCGGGGCCCGAGCGCAAGGGCGCGGTATGGCTCAGACCCGAACTCGTTTGCGCGGTGAACTTCACGGAGTGGACGCGGGACGGGCGCCTGCGCCATCCGAGCTTTCAGGGTTTGCGCGAGGACAAGCCGGCGCGCGCGGTGATCCGCGAGGGCAACGACACTCAGGAGGCCGCGATGCCGGCAAAGACGAAGAGCGCGTCAGCTAAGACAAAGACCGCGAAGACGAGCGACGTGAGTTTCGGCGCTATCACCCTGTCGAGCCCCGACAAGGTGCTCTATCCGGACATCGGCTTCACCAAGCTCGACCTCGCGCGCTATTACGAGAGCGTCGCTTCGGTCATGCTGCCTTATGTGGCCAAGCGGCCCATCAGCCTGGTGCGCTGCCCCGAAGGCGTCGACGGCGAACGCTTCTTCCAGCGCCACGCCATGAAGGGCATGAGCAAGGCGATCAAGGAAGTTGCCATCCCCGGCGGCGAGACCAAGAAGCCGTATCTCTATATCGAGAACGAGGACGGGCTGTTCGCGCTGACGCAGATCGGCACCCTCGAGGTCCATGACTGGGGCGTGTCACTAAAGAAGATCGACAAGCCCGACCGTCTGGTGTTCGACCTCGACCCGGACGAGGATCTCGACTTCGCGGTGTTGCGCGCCGCGGCCGAAGAGGTGCGGGACTTTCTCGCCGAGCTCGGCTTCAAGAGTTTCCTCAAGGCCACCGGCGGCAAGGGCTTGCATTTGGTCGCGCCGCTCACGCCGAAGGCGGCTTGGGACGAGGTGAAAGCGTTCGCCAAGGCGGTCGCCGATGCGCTGGTCACCGCGCGGCCGGACCGCTACACGGCCAATCCGCTCAAGCGCACGCGCGTCGGCAAAATCTTCGTCGATTATCTACGCAACCAACGCGGCGGCTCGTCGATCTGCAATTTCTCCACCCGCGCCAAGGCGGGAGCGCCGGTCGCCACGCCGCTCCGCTGGGACGAGCTGAAGCGTCTCGACAGCGGCGCGCCCTATGACGTCGAGACCCTGCCCGCCCGGCTGAAGCGTCTCAAGACCGACCCTTGGGAGGATTTCTTCACCACCCGGCAGTCGATCACCGCCAAGGCGAAAAAAGCGCTCGGCCTTGACTGAGGGGAGGCCCGGCTGACGGCTGCCTAGCCGAAGTGTTCCCAGGTCACCTTGCGGAGCTCGGGAAGCGTGAACGGTTTTTGCAGCACGGCCGCATGGCCGAAACGGCCGTCGACGCCGGCCTGGCCGTAGCCCGTCACGAACACGAACGGAATGCCCTGCCTGGTCAACCATTCCGCCACCGGATCGGAGCGCTGCCCGCCACCGAGATTGATATCCAGGACCGCGCCATCGAGATGCTCGTCCTCACAAAGGGCTATCGCCTGGCTGGCCGTGGCGGCGGGTCCGACCACCTCGAAGCCGAGTTCGATCAACTGATCCTCGATCAGCATCGCCACCAGGGCCTCGTCCTCGACCAGCAG
>NZ_LPWD01000207.1 GCF_001723295.1 Methyloceanibacter marginalis | reverse complement strand
TTTTCGCCGTGCCCTTCCCGCTCGTCATGCGCCGCGCGGCCCTGGTCGGCTACCTGCTGGCGCTGGTCGTACCCGTGCCGTGCCCGCGCCCCTCGCACGCCGCCCGTCCCGTTCACGCGGACCCTGCGCACCGGAGCGCTTTGGCTCGCCATCTGGATCGTGCCACTTGTCGCCGTAAGCGCCGCGTTCGCGGAGACGCCCGTGTTCGCCGATATCTCGCTGTTCTTTTCGACGCTTGCGGTGGTGACCTTCGGCGGCGCCTACGCCGTGCTGGCCTATATGGCGCAACAGGCTGTCGAGACCTATGGCTGGCTTAGCGCCGGCGAAATGCTGGACGGGCTGGGGCTTGCCGAGACCACCCCGGGTCCGCTCATCCTCGTCACCGAGTTCGTCGGTTTTCTCGGGGCCTACCGCAATGGCGGCACACCTCAACTGGCCTACGGTCTGTTGGGCGCGGCGGTCACGCTGTGGGCGACGTTCGCCCCGTGCTTCTTATGGATCTTCGTCGGCGCACCCTACGTGGAGCGCCTCGCCTCGAACGCCAAACTGGCCGGTGCGCTGCGCGGCGTCACCGCCTCGGTGGTCGGCGTGATCTTGAACTTGAGCCTGTGGTTCGCGCTGCACGTCATCTTCGCGCGCGTAAGCGCCGAAGATTATGGACCGTTACGGCTTTGGGTTCCGGACCCCGCGAGCTTCAATTGGCAGGCGGCAGGGCTTGCGGTTCTCGCCGCGGGTCTACTCTTGGGCCTACGCCTCGGAATCCTCACGACGCTCGCCATTACCGCAGGCGCGGCACTTGCCGTGTCGGCCCTGCTCGGCGCCCCATAAACGAAAAGCGCGGACTTTCGCCCGCGCTTTTCAAAAAAGCCTGTGCCCGAGAGCTTAGTCGCGGGCACGAACAGATCCACGAACGGCGCGCGAACCCAGGTGCCGCGCGGCCCCTTGCGGACCGAAGTCAACGGCGCCTCGACATCCGTATAGGCATCGTTCGTGCGCACGGACGTGGTCGGTGCATCGACTTCAGTGTCATAGCCGTTGCTGCGCCACCAGCGGCGGTTCCGCCAGCCGGTCTCTTTTACCAGCGTGTTCTCGGCTGATGGCTTCGCGAGTCCGGCGGGTCCGGCAGTGGCCGGCGCGGGCAGGAACATGGCGGCGGCAAAAAACGCCGCGACGAAACCGGAAATGATCAGACGGGTCATCCTTACTCCTCTTCGGGGGTTAGGGGGTTGTCTGTGATGTCTGCTCGAAGTGTATGAGGCCAATGTGGCGACAGCGTGCGCCCTTCGCAAGCCCCAAACCTACAGCCATCCTTTGTGTTTAAAGTAAATGTAAGGCAACACGGCAAAGAGCACCATCAGCCCAAGAGCAAAGGGGTAGCCGAACAACCAATCGAGCTCGGGCATGGCATGGAAGTTCATGCCGTAGATCGAGGCGATCAGGGTGGGCGGCAGGAACACCACCGCCGCCACCGAGAAAATCTTGATGATGTCGTTCTGCTGGATCTGAATCATGCCGAGTGTCGCATCCAGCAGGAAGATGATCTTGCCCGACAAAAACGTCGCGTGATCGGTGAGCGAGTTCACATCGCGCACGGCGCCCGCACGCGGGCATAAAGCGGCTTACCCTCCTTGCGCTCGTTGACGGTGAAGGCGAGAAACGTGAGCAAGCGCCCCAGCGAATGGCAGCTCTCGCGGGCTTTCGAGGCCACCTCGCCCTCGCGCCCGATCGATTGCAGCACCACGTCGAAGCGGCGCTGGCGCGCGGCGACGGCTCCTTTGTTCTCGAACACCGAGTGCGACAGCGTCTCGACTTCACCCTGAATGCGCTCGATGAAGTCCGCGAGACGATCGACGATGGTGTCGAGCAGGCCCATCAACACCGCGGTGCCGCTGCCGAGATTCGGCTCCTGCCGATTGCAGCGCGCGGCGAAGATGGGAAAGGCGCGCGGTTCGGCATAGCGGAGCGTAACCAGCCTGGCGCCGGAGAGGATGAAACTGACCGGCGTCGTCTTGGCCTCGGCGGCCTCACCCAGATAGAGCAGCGTCGCCGTCATGAAGTAAGCGCCGTCCTCCTGATAGAGGCGGCTCGAAGCCTCGATCTCCGCCTGCTCCTCGCGCGTCGCACCTCGACCTTCAGCGCACGCTCGACAACTTCCTCCTCATCCGCCGTGGGATTCAGCAGGTCGATCCACACCACTTCCTCGGTGATCCTGGGAAGACCGGTCTGGGCCTTCAGAGCGCCTTCGCGGAATTCGTAGATAGTGAGCATCGACCCTTCTGATCTCCATCAAGGCGCCAGGAAAAATCCCGATATACCAGGGGCTCTGTGTCTCAGGTGAGACACTGTGGACGGTATCGGACCTTTGACACAAGGTTCACGGAAGGCCTACAAATTCTGTCATGGGCTGGCTGCGCAAACAAAGAGACCTCCTCGGACTCCTCGTCGTCTGGGCGATTCTGCTCCAGTCGATCGCGCTCCCCTTCACAACCGGGCTTCATGCCGCGACTCTCACCTCGGAGCCGGGTCAAGCCAGCATTCTGTGTACCTCCAGAGGCACGGCCGTCACCCCGGAGAGCCCGGGCCATACCAACAAGGGCCCGGATTGCCAGTGCTGCCAAATGTCCTGCCGGCCAGGATGCGGCGGCGCTTGCGGCGGCATCCTGCCAAACTTCGCCCGCGTGCCCTTGCCGTCTTCGACGGTTATTGCCGTCATTACACCGCGCCTCGATGCGCCCACGACCACGCCGGCGGGACACGCCGCAGCCCAGCCCCGCGCTCCTCCCCACGCGTAAGCTCAAAGCGCAACCAGATCTCTAGCGCGAAGCCCGCTCGGCCTGCGCGGAGAGCCTTGGCGTGCGCAAACCATCCACGCCACAATCAATGAAGGGCGGACCGGCTAAAAATAGTCCGCGCCCATGGGGGGCTACCAAATGCGTTCAATTTTCTCGCGCGCCGCGATACCGGCGCTCACCCTTTGCCTGGGCGCCGCGCTTGCGGCCGCCCCCGGCACTGCACGCGCCGACTCCGATCATGACACGGGACCGCTTGCCGACACGCACGCGCCGGCCGGCGTCATGTTCGATCACATGCACAATGCCGGCGAGTTCATGATCGGCTTTCGCTACGCCTACACGAGCGCCAGCGGCGACATGCTGAACGGCTCGGACAAGGCGAGCGACCAAGAGATCATCGACAAGGGCTGCAAGCCGTACACCTGCTCCATGACGCCGAGCGACATGGCGATGAACATGTACATGCTCGACATCATGTATGCGCCGACCGACTGGGTGACGCTCATGGTCATGCCGATGTACATGTCCCACGACATGACCATGCGGCCGCTGAAATCCTACCATGACGTTCCATGGGCCATACCGAGCACATGGAGCACATGGAAATGCCCATGGACGACACGATGGGGCACGACGCCCATGGCGGTCACATGGGGAGCCATTCCCATGGCACCGACGGCTGGGGCGACACGATCTTCGGGCCCGAGCTCAAGATCGCCAGCGGCGCCAACTATCATCTCCAATTCGCACCCATGTTCAGAGCGCCCACCGGCGACGTGGACTACAAAATGAACGGCGTCTTCACGCACTACATGATGCAGCTTGGCTCGGGCACGTGGGACTTCCTGCCCAGCATCACGTATACGGGCCGCGCCGATCGTCTCACCTGGGGCGCGCAAGTCCTCGGCGTTGTGCGGCTGGAGAAGGAGAACGACTCGGGCTACCAGCTTGGCGACGTGCTCCAAGCCACCGGTTGGGGCAGCTATCGCTTCGCCAACTGGATCTCTGCCTCGGTTCGCGGCCTCTACACCGAGCAAGGCAAGATCGAGGGCCACTATAACGGCGCACACAACCACTCGAGCCCGCCCGATCTCCAGTTCAATTATGGCGGCCGGTTCTGGGACATCGGCTTCGGCGTCAACACCGTGGTGCCGAGCGGAACCTTCAAAGGCTTGCGGCTCTCCGCCGAATGGCTTCAGCCCGTCGGCGAGGACGTGAACGGCTACCAGCTCGAGCGTGACGGCACGTTGTGGGCGAACGCCAGCATCGCCTTCTAGAACGGCAGAGCGGCCGCTCTCCAATCGAGGGCGGCCGCTAGTTTTTCTGCACGATGCAAGCGCCGCCGTCTCTACGGAGCGCGGCGCAGACTTCGCGCGCATCGGCGCGGCTGTCGGCGCCGATCTGCACCATGTAGAGCGCGCGGCGTCCCCGGCTCAAGTTCCGCTCCGGCAGCACGAAGGGCTCACGGTCGGCCAGCACAGAAGCGTGCGTGCGCCTGAGCCTCGAGAACTTCTCCAGCGCCTGTCCCTTGGAAAAAGCACTGGACACATGCGCACCCCAGGGCCGCCAAGCGCCACTCGCCGTCAGCGGCTCCGTCTCGTAGACCGCCCGCACCACGAGCGGCGCGAGCTTCTTGCAGGAATCCTGCACCGTATCGCCTTCGGTTTTCAGGGACTCCGGCAGTTCGGTCTCGGGCAGCTTCCATTCTTCGGCCGCACGTCCCGTGACGAACATCACGTAACGCCGCGTTTCCCCCGGTAGAATCCTGCTGCCCGCAAGCCAGCCGCGCACCCGCTCCTCCCCGGCATTATAGGCGGCGGCCGCGAGCCCGAAATTGCCGAACACCTTTTTGAGGTCCGCCAAAAGGCTCGCCGAATGTTGGATGGCCGATTTCGGCTCGAACGGATTGTCGAGGCCACGATCGGCCGCCGTGCCGGGCATGAATTGGGCGATGCCTTGCGCGCCTTTGGGACTGACAGCGTTGGGATTGAACCGGCTCTCCCGCCAGATCAGCCGGACGAAGGGCATGGGCGGAGCCCGCGTTCCTCGGCCTGTTGCTGCATCAGCGGACAGACGATCTCGACGAACGGCTTGGGGCCGGCAGCGGCGAGCCCCGCCGCCTTGATGCCGGCGGCGACGCGGGCTTCCGTGGTTTCCGCGCCGTGGGCGGCTGTGAGCCCCACGGCAAGAAGCACCGCCACGGTCACGCCTATGCGCGCATTTCGGCGCACGGCCCTAATTCTTCGAAACGATACAGGCAGCGCCCGCCGCTTGCAGTTTGTTGCAGAGCGTGTCGGCGGCGCCGCGGTCATCGAACACCACGCGAGCGGAATAGCGCAGATCCGTACCCATGCTGAGATCGCAGACCGCAACGAGCGTCGGCTTGAAATCACCGAGAATGTCGGAATAGTCCTTCTGCGCCTGAGAAAATTCGTCGAGGCTCTCCTTCTTGTTGAAGGACGAGGCGATCTCGACGGCCCAGCCCGTGCCGGACGGCCCCAGGCCTTCCGGAGGCTTGGCCCCTTTGAGACAGGGTGCGAGAGGGTCGCCCGTTTCCATCTGTTCAGCGACCGCCGGACTGGCGGCGAGTGCGGCACAAAGAGCGGCGGCGGTCAGTCCTCTCATCATCGAGACCTCATGACACAGATTCGCGCGCGCCCAGCATACCTCACTCGGGCCACGCCCGGAGCGCCATCTCCGCGACGCGCTCAAGCTCTTTCCGGCTGGCGCCTCCCGCCGCTTGGACGGACATCCCTTGGGTGATTGTGGCGATGTAGCGCGCGAGCGCCGCC
>NZ_LPWD01000206.1 GCF_001723295.1 Methyloceanibacter marginalis | reverse complement strand
CGCCACCTCCTCGGCCAGCACCGCACGAACGTCGTCTTCCGTCAGGCCTGTCTCGTAGCGGCCCCCGGCGATCGCGCCGCGGATCCGCTCGGCCATCGCCACGCCGAGATCGGCTCTGATCAGCGCTTCTTCCAGCTCATCGAGCGTCTCCGCGTCGAGCTTCCGCTTGGTCAGCACGCCGGCGAGGTTTTCGGTGAGGGCGTTCGAGGTCCGCGACAGTCCCGACTTGAGCTGCGCAAACCAGCCGCCCGCACGGCGGGCTTTTGCTTTGTCAGGAGCGGGCGACATCGGTCCCGCCTCTTCCTCAGGCTGCTTGTCGGACTCACGCTCGTGTTTCTTGTTCGGCTCGGGCGCATCCGGAGGCGGCGCAGGCGGTGTGGATTCCGGACGCTTCGGGCTGGGCTCGTCTTTGTGATGCGGTTTTTTCGGTGCCGGAGCCGTCGGCCCCGCCTCTTCCTCCGGCTCGTCCGCATCGGCCGCGGTGACTCGTCTAAGACGCTCGAAGAACGATGCTCGCTTGCTTTCCGCCGTCATCGGACCTCCGCCAGCAGTGCTGCGCCGTCATTGCCCGAGACCACCGCATCGACCAGCGCGCCGCCCGCGGCAGAGCACGGATCGAGCCTGACCGGCGTGAAGTCCGGCGAACGGCCTTGGCTCTCGTTCTCCATGAGCACTTGGATGCGGCGTCCCTTGGCGTTCTGGAGATGAGCCGTCAGCGCAGCGGCACCCCTGGCGCGCAATTCGCCGGCGCGCCGTGAAATAACCGCGCCATGCACTTGCGGCATACGCGCGGCCGGCGTGCCTTCGCGCGCGGAGAACGGAAACACATGCAGGAAGGTGAGCCCGCAATCGTCCACCAAGGATAGGGAGTTCTCGAACATCGCCTCCGTTTCGGTGGGAAAGCCCGCGATGATATCGGCGCCGAACACGATGTCGGGGCGGGCGCGGCGCATGGCCTCGCAGAAGGAAACCGAGTCCGCGCGGGCATGCCGGCGCTTCATGCGCTTCAAGGTGAGATCGTCACCAGCCTGCAAGGACAGATGCAGATGCGGCATCAGCCGTTCTTCTTCGGCGATGGCCGCGATGAGATCCGCGTCCGCCTCGACGGAATCGATGGAGGAGAGACGAAGCCTCGGCAGTTCCGGCACGAGCTTTAGAACGGTGCGCGTCAGTCTGCCGAGGGTCATGGCGCCGGGCAGGTCCGCGCCATAGGCGGTGATGTCCACGCCCGTGAGCACGATCTCCGCATAGCCGTTCTCGACGAGCCGGCGCACCTGCGCCACCACCTCGCCCGCGGGCACCGACCTGGAGGGCCCGCGCCCGAACGGAATGATGCAGAACGTGCAACGATGATCGCAGCCGTTCTGGATCTGCACATAGGCGCGCGCGCGATTGCCGAAGCCCTCGATCAAATGGCCCGCGGTCTCGGTCACAGACATGATGTCGTTGACCGCGACCTTCTCGGTGTCGCCGATACCGAGGCCCTGATAGGTCTTTGCCTCGAGCTTTTCCTGGTTGCCGATGACCCGATCCACCTCGTCCATGCGGCCAGCGAAGCGGTCCGGGTCAATCTGCGCCGCGCAGCCGGTTACCACGATCTTGGCGCCGGGGCGGTCGCGGCGCGCCCGCCGAATAGCCTGCCGCGCCTGGCGCACCGCTTCGTTCGTCACCGCGCAGGTATTGACGATCACCGCGTCGGAGAGCCCGGCGGCGTTCGCATGCTCCCGCATGACCTCGGACTCGTAGGCGTTCAGCCTGCAGCCGAAGGTGATGATCTCAAGATCGGACATTTGGTCGGCTTCTAGCACGAAATCCCGAAAGGAGTCAGACCCCTGCGGGCGTCAAAAGTTCCGCCGGCAGGGTACCCTCGAAATCGAGCGCGAATGGCCCGGTCATCAACACGTGGCCGTCCGCCTCGCGCCACTCGATGACCAGATCGCCGCCTGGCAGCGTGGTCCTGACCGTCCGCCCGGTGAGCTCGCGGCGGATCGACGCAACAGCCGCGGCGCAGGCCGCCGTGCCGCAAGCTTGCGTCAGCCCCGCGCCCCGTTCCCAGGTCCGCACCTTCACATGATCGGGGCTCAGCACCTGAACCACCGAGATGTTTGCGCGCTCCGGGAACAGCGGGTGATGCTCCAGCATCGGCCCGATCCGGCCGAGGTCGACGGCCTCCACATCGTCCGACGAAGAAGACGCGTGCGGGTTGCCCACATTAACCACCGCGGGCGAATGAAGCACCGGCGCATCGATCGGTCCCGCCTGGAGCTCGATATGGCGCGTGTCGTGAAACGCCTCCGCGAGGGGAATCTCGTCCCAGCGAAGCCGCGGGACGCCCATGTCGATAGTGACCTGACCGTCCGCGCCGACATGCGCACCGAGCACCTGATTCTCGGTCTCGATGGTGACGTCGGCGCGTCCCCGTTCCTGGGCGACGACCGCAGCCACGCAGCGCGCCGCATTACCGCAGGCCGCCACCTCGCCGCCGTCGGCGTCCAGGATGCGCATGAACACGTCAGCTGCCTCCGAGGACTCGAGCACGATGAGCTGGTCGCAGCCGATGCCTTCCTTGCGGTCGGCGATGGCGCGCACCGCGTCCGCGCCAAGCACGAGCGCGCCCGTCCGCGCATCGACCACGACGAAATCGTTGCCGAGCCCGTTCATCTTGCGGAAGTGAAGAGCGTTCGCGTCCATGTCCAAAATCCAAAATCTGCCGTCTCTATAGCACCCGCGGGCCGGAAAACCTCTAGGCCGCCTGCTTTCGGCCTCGAATGCCCAGGAAGCCCAGCAGCGCCAGGACGGCAAACCCGGCGCCGGTCAGGAACGTCGCTTCGGGGGAGACGGCATCCCACAAAATCCCCGCCGCGACGCTTGCCAGCAGCGTGGCGAGGCCCGTGACCAGGCCAAACAGCCCAAAGGCCGTTCCGCGCAAGCGCGCCGGCGCGGCCTGCGCCACAAGCGCCGACAGCACGCCTTGGGTCAGCCCCATATGGAGCCCCCAGAGGCCGATGCCAAGGAAGATGGCGGCGAGCCCCTCGCCGAAGGCCAGAAGGACATCGGCCGCGATCAGCACGGCAAGCCCCGCGACCAGCAACGGTTTGGCCCCGAAGCGATCCTGAAGCCGGCCTGCCGGATAGGCGCTGACCGCGAACACAACGCTCATGACGGCGATCACCGCGGGCGCGAGCGCCAGAGCCAGCCCGAAATCGTAGGCGCGGATGACGAGGAAGGCCTCCGAGAACCGGGCAAGCGTGAACACCGCGCCGGCCGCCACCACAAACCAATAGAAGCGCCCGAGCGCGCCAACCTCGTGCAGCTTGATCGCCACGCGCCTTTCTTTCGTTGACGGTGCCGGCTCCTTCACGAAGACCAGGAGGATGACGACGGAGATCACCGCCGGGATGACCGCGAACCACAGCACGGCGCGGATATCGTCGTTCAGGAGCATCATGAGCCCGATCGCCAGCAGCGGGCCGACCGTCGCACCCACCGTGTCGAGCGACTGCCGCAAGCCCGACGCCGCACCCCGTTGCGCAGGCGGCGTGACGTCGGCGACGAGCGCGTCACGCGGTGCGCCGCGGACCCCCTTGCCGATCCGGTCGAGAAACCGCGCGGTGGCCACGACCCACACGGCCCCTGCCAGCGGGAACAGCGGCTTGGTGATCGCGGCAAGCCCATAACCCGCCACGGCGAGAGCTTTCCGCCGCTGGAGCGTGTCGGACAGCCAGCCCGAGAACACCCGCGCGATTTGGGCGGCTGCCTCGGCGGTGCCCTCCACCCAGCCGAGCACCGCGGCGCTGGCGCCAAGGCTGACCACCAAGAACAGCGGCAACAGCCCATGGATCAGCTCCGAGGAGACATCCATGAACAATGAGGTGAAGCCGAGCGCCCAGACCGTTCTCGGCAAATGCGCAGGGGATGTGGTCTTGGAACTCAAGGGCCAAGCGGGGTTCGAGGCGTTGCGAAGAATTCACTTATATGGCGTTCTCTCCTGTCATCGCATCCCTTGCGAAGGAGCCAGCCATGATTGCCGTTCCGCGCAACGATCCGGTCCACGGCCTGGTCCCGCATACGCTCGAGGAACCGCTTCGCGGCGCGGATGGCGGTCCCCTCGCCGGACTGAGCTTCATGGTGAAGGATCTTTTCGCGATCGAAGGGCGGAAGGTCTCGAACGG
>NZ_LPWD01000205.1 GCF_001723295.1 Methyloceanibacter marginalis | reverse complement strand
CTCGTCCCCGCGCAGGCGGGGACCCAGCGCAATCATGAAGAGCGGACACATAGTCCTGGATTCCGCTGTCGCGGGAATGAGCGGTGGCAACGCTCTCCCCGGGAGTCCGGCATCCGGACATGGTCCGGGTGTCGGACGGGTGGGGTGTGGGCGTTTTCGATGCGCTACCGCTTCGCTACTTCAGCGCATCTCCCCACCCGCCGCGCCAACGACTTCGCCTTCGGCGAAGATCGGGACGCGGCTGCCCTCCCCTCGCGGGGAGGGAGGGATCGCGCCGCCGCACACTGCGCCTCACGTATAGCCCGTGAAATCTTCGCTGTGGATGTCGTCGTCTTCGATGCCCACGTCGTCGAGCATCTGGCGCATGTCCTCGCACATGTCCGGCGTGCCGGCGATGTAGTAGTGCGGCTTCGGCAGACCGCTCGCGGCCGTCTCCACCATCTCCGGATCGATGCGGCGCGTCTCGCCGTCCCAGCCGTCGCCGTCCTCCGGCGCCGTCATGGTCGCGACCATGTGGAAGTTGTCGAGCCGCTTCGCATGCGCGCGCAGCTCGTCCATGTAGGCCGCGTCCCGTGGCCGGTGATTGGCATAGAGCAGCGCCATGGGGCGCGGGCTGTCCTGCTCCGCCTCGCTGCGGATGATGCTGATGAACGGGGTGATGCCGATGCCGCCGGCGATCATGACGATGGCGCGGTCGGGCTCGTCATGCAGGGCCATGGTGCCCTTCGGGCCGACGATGATCACGCCCTCCCCCGGCGGGGCTTGCGCGAGCGGCTGCTTGTAGGCGCTCTTGCGCATGCGCGTGCCGACGGTCAGCCGGTCCTCGTCGGGCGCCGAGACGATGGAGAAGGTGCGCCGGCGGTCGCCCGTCTCGCCGGGAAACCCCTCCGGCAGAACGACGTCGATGGACTGGCCCGGCGTGAAGTCGAAGCCCTCCGGCTTCTCGAAATGGAATGCGCGCGCGGCCTGCGCGATCTCCTCGCTGCCCAGAAGCGTGCTGTCGTATTTGCCCATGATGCGAAGTATAACGCGAAACAGCGCCCACGTTTCCCCGCGCTTCGCCCCACCCGCCGCGCCAACGACTTCGCCTTTCGGCGAAGATCGGGGCGCGACGACCCTCCCCTCGCGGGGAGGGAGGACGCCTATCCCCGCGTTAATCCCGCCCTCGAAAACGCGCGTACAATGCCTGCATCCCTCGTCCATGAGGACGCGAGCTGCAGACCGTCTGCTTCTCGGGGTGAGGGACGCGGCGCCCGAGGTGGCACGGTACGGCTGGGATGTC
>NZ_LPWD01000204.1 GCF_001723295.1 Methyloceanibacter marginalis | reverse complement strand
GCCCTTCGGCACCAAGGTCGAGGTCGAGAACGTCGAGAACGGCCGCACCGTCGTGGTCCGGGTCAACGACCGCGGACCGTATGCGGACGCCGCATCATCGACGTCTCCAAGGAAGCGGCCCGCAAGCTCGGCATGGTCGAGGACGGCGTGACGGAAGTCGAGGTCGCGCCGGTGCCGACCGATTCCGTGGACGATCCCGGCGAGCCGATCGTCGAGTAGGATTGCCGCTCATCGCCCCTGTTTTTTTTGATGTGCTGGATGCCCGCTTTCGCGGGCATGAGCGGAGTCAGGGCCGCCGCTTCGCTACTCGAGCGCATTTTTATCCGCGCTACCGCTTCGCTACTTGAGCGCACGATCATCACCGCGCAGCCGAGGCGCTGCGCCCGCGCCCCAACAGCATGAAGATATAGAACAGCCAGACGCCGACGGCCGAGACCGCCGCCGCCACATAGGTCCAGGCCGCCGCATCGAGCACCTTGTCGACACCCTCGATCTGATCGCGCCCCACGATGCCGTGGCCGACCAAGAGCGCCTTCGCCCGGGAACTCGCGTTGAACTCCACAGGCAAGGTCAGCAGCGCGAAGAAGAACGAGGAGCCGAACAGGATGACGCCGATCCAGGTTAGCGTGTTCCACTGCAGCATCAGCCCCGCCACGAACGCCCAAGGCGCCACTTGCGAGGCGAGCTGCACCACCGGCACGATGTAAGTGCGCGCCTCCATGGGGAAATAATCCTCCGCATCCTGCAGCGCATGGCCCGCCTCGTGCGCGGCGATGCCGGCGGCGGCGACGCTCGGCGTGTAATAGACCTTCTGCGAGAGGCGGAGCACCTTGGCGCTCGGGTCGTAATGATCCGACAGCACGCCCTCGGTGGGCTCGACCTTCACGTTTTGCAGGCCTTGCGCATCCAGAAGCCGCCGCGCGACTTCGGCGCCCGTGACGCCGCTTTGCGTCGGCACTTCCGCATATTTGGCCACATTCGCCTTGATGCGGGCTTGCGCGTAGAGGCCGAGCAACAGCCCCGGGCCCACGAACAGCCAAAACAGCGGATCTTCGAACATCAGCGACTCTCCTTCGGGCGGCCCGAGCTTCGTATCTTGAGCGCTTGCTCCATACTACTTCGTCATGCCGGGGAGAAGCAGACACGCCGAAACGTCTCGCTGCCTTGCGGCACGAGGCAAAGAGGGACTGCGCGGGGCACGCGAAAGGCCGCGATCCTGCTGCAGCTTAGGTGGGCGGCCCGTTTGCGCGCGCCCGCGCGCGGC
>NZ_LPWD01000203.1 GCF_001723295.1 Methyloceanibacter marginalis | reverse complement strand
GGCACTCATCAGGGCGGCAACGGAAATCAGGATCATGCGATTGAGCTTGGTCATGGGTGTCTCCATCCTGTTCACGCATCCCCGAGCCCGGCTTGTTCCGTTCTTCTCGGTTGATGGTGGAGGTTTCCCACAACCCGGGTGAACCCGTTTTGAACTCCCGGTTGTCTGGCGTTCATGTTCGCGCGCCGGATCAGGCGGCGATGAAGCCGTCCGGAAACGTCTTGAGCCGTGCAATGTCGCGCTGCGGCGGCAATCCGAACAGGCGGCGATACTCGCGGCTGAACTGCGAGGGGCTGGTATAGCCCACGCTATGGCTTGCCGTGGCCGCGTCGCAAAGGCCTTGGAGCATGAGCCGCCGCGCCTCCTGAAGCCGCAGCTGCTTTTGGAATTGCAGGGGACTCATCGCGGTGACCGATTTGAAGTGGCTGTGCAGCGCCGAGGCGCTCATGCGCGCCACATCTGAGAGATCCTCGATGCGGAATGTCTCCCGGTAATTCTCCTTGATTAAGCCGATAGCCCGATTGATCTGCCGCAGCTTGCTGTCTCCCAGCGCGATTTCGCGGAGCTTTGCGGTCTGGTCGCCCCGGAGCAGGCGAAACAGAATCTCCCGCTCAGCCAAAGGCGCAAGCACGGGAATGTCTCCGGGCGTGTCGAGGAGCCGCAGGAGACGGAGCACGGCGCCGATGAGTTCCGGCGTGACGCTCGAAAGAGACAGGGCCGGCGCAGGCGCCAGGCCGCTCGGCGCCGGGCCTGCGTCGAGCAAGAGCGTGCCGAGCGTCGCTACATCGAGATCGAGCCGCAGACAGAGATAGGGCGCGGCCTCCGAGGCGTCGATGATCTGCCCGACCACCGGCACATCCACCGAGATCACCAGATATTTGTCCCGGTCGTAGACGTAGACCGCATCGCCCAGGATGGCCTGCTTCCGCCCTTGCGCAATGATGCACACCGCCGGCTCGTAGAGCGTATGCAGCGGCAAGGTCGGGCGCGCGCTCCGGACGAGAAAGACCCGCGGGATGGGCGTGGCATGAACGCCATCGGCTTTGGCGTATCGGTCAATCAGGCTGGCGAACTCAGATTGGCTCTCGGCCATCATGGACTCCTGAAACCCCTTTCCGCCCGCGAGAACATAAGGCTGGGGAGACGTCGAAGCTAACACAAGCTCAGGCGCCGGATTGCCGCACCCGCTCTGTTTTGGACGATCAGGCAATAAGGCAAGAGCTTTGGACTACCGCACGCCGGCTCTCCCAACCATTTCTCTCCTCACACGCGGCGGGCATCGTCGCCAGCAAATCGAAGAGGAGAACAGGCATGTCCAATATCGAAGGAAAAGTGATCGCCATCACCGGCGCGAGCAGCGGCATCGGCGAGGCCACGGCCAGGCACCTGGCGAAGCTCGGAGCCAAGGTCGTGCTCGGCGCGCGGCGCACAGACCGGCTCGAGACGATCGCCGAGGAGATCCGCGCCGACGGCGGCACGGCGGACTTCAAGCCGGTCGATGTGACAAACCGGGAAGATGTCGAGGCGTTCGTGCAGTTCGCCGACAAGACCCACGGCAAGGTCGACGTGGTGGTGAACAACGCCGGATTGATGCCGCTGTCGCCGCTGGAAGCCCTCAAGGTGGACGAGTGGGACCGCATGGTCGACGTCAACATCAAGGGCGTGCTCTACGGCATCGCCGCCGGCCTGCCGATCATGAAGCGCCAAGGCTTCGGGCATTTCGTCAACATCTCGTCCGTCGCGGGCCACGTCGTCTTCCCGTCGGGCGCCGTGTACTGCGCGACGAAGTTTGCCGTGAGCGCTCTCTCCGAAGGGTTGCGCCAGGAGAACAGCGACATTCGCGTGACGGTCATTTCGCCAGGCGCGACGGAGTCCGAGCTCGCCGACACCATCACCCATGACGAGACGGCGAAGATGGTCGACGGGCTTCGGGCGAGCGCCATCCCCGCCCAGGCCATTGCCGACGCGGCGGCCTACGCGATCGGCCAGCCCGCCGAGGTCGACATCAACGACATCATCGTGCGGCCCACGGTGCAGGCTCTCTAGCCGCTAGAGGAACGGGGCGGCGGTGGAGATCATCGCGGCAATCACCGCCGCCCCGATCACGCTGAGCAGCGCGCCGGCGCGCAGCATTTTCGGCAACGGGACATAGCCCGTGCCGAACACGAGCGCGTTGGGCAGTGTCGCAACGGGCAGCATATAGGCCGAGGAAGCGGCGAGGGCGACGGGGACGGCGACGAGCAGCGGCCCCACCTCGGCGCCGATCGCGAGGCTCCCGGCGATGGGCAAAAACGCAGCCGCGGTGGCCGTATTGCTCATAAGTTCGGTGAGAAACACGATGAGCAGAGCGACGCCGAGGATGAGCACGGCAAGCGGCATGCCGTGCAGGAAAGAAAGGCCGTTGCCGATCCAAACGGCCAGACCCGACGTGTCGATCGCGTAGGCAAGACTCAAGCCGCCGCCGAAGAGAACGAGAATGTCCCATGGCGCACGCTGCGCCGTCGGCCAATCCAGCAGAAACGTCCGCCGCGACCAATCGGCCGGAATAGCGAACAGGGCGATGGCTCCGGCAATCGCGATGCCAGCCTCGCCGATCTCAAGGCCAATAAGCGCATCGACCCAGGGATAGACGATCCAGGCGACGGCCACGACGGCGAACACCGCCGCAACGCGCTTCTCCGGCCGGGTCGGAGGGCCCATCTCGCGGAGCATTTCGGCGACCCGTTGGGTCTCGGTTCCGCTCAGAGCGTCGGAGAAGCGGAAGATGAGCCGCGTCAGGATCAAGTACGCGACGCCGAGCATCACGAGCGCAACGGGCACCCCAAGCGCCATCCATTCGAAAAACGTAATCTCGATCTGAAAGGTCTGGTCGAGATAGCTCGCGGCAAGGGCGTTGGGCGGCGAGCCTATCAAGGTCCCCATCCCGCCGATCGAGGCGGCGTAGGCGACGCCCATCATCATGGCCGCCGCGAAATTGACGCCGTCTTTTCCGCGTCCGCCTGCGCCCGACTGGACCACGGAGATGAGCGACACCGCGATGGGAAGCATCATGATGGTGGTGGCGGCGTTGGTGATCCACATGCTGAGCGCGGCGCTCGCCAGCATCACCCCGCCGATGAGATTGAGCGGCCGGTTGCCGGCACGCAGGATGATGTGAAAGGCGATGCGCCTATGCAGGTCCCAGCGCTCGACGGCGAGTGCGATGAGGAAGCCGCCGAACAGCAGGAAGACGACGGGATTGGCGAAGGGCATGGCGGCGGCGTGGATGTCGGCAATGCCGAGCAAGGGCACCATCACGATCGGCAGGAGCGCCGTGACGAAGAGGGGAAGCGCCTCCGTGGCCCACCAGATGGCCATCCACAGCGCAAGTGCGGCCGTGGCCCAGCCCGTGTCCGAAAGTCCGGCGGGAGGAGGGCTCAGCAGCACCGCCAGGAACACGATGGGCCCCAGCAGAAGGCCCACGAGCTGGTAGGTCTTATAGTCCGCTGCCGTCCGCCCCTGCTCGGGCATGATCCCCCGCTAAATCCTGCACGATTCAGCCCACGCGCTCACGCCACTCCCAATAGCCTTTGGCGCGGAGCTCGCACGCGGGACACGTCCCGCAGCCATAGCCCCAGTCGTAGCGCGTGCCGCGCGCGCCCTTGTAGCAGGTATGGGTCCGCTCAACGATGAGGGTGACGAGCGCATCGCCGCCGAGGTCGTGCGCCAGCGCCCATGTCTCGGCCTTCGAGCGCGACATCAGCGGCGTCTCGATCGCGAAGTCGATATTCGTGCCCAGGCGGATGGCCTCTTGCAGCGCGCGCAGCGTCGCATCGCGGCAATCGGGATAGCCGGAATAATCCGTCTCGCACATGCCGCCGACCAGGACCGTGAACCCGCGGCGGTAGCCGAGCGCCGCGGCGTAGACGAAGAAGGCGAGGTTCCGTCCCGGCACGAAGCTGGAGGGGAGACCAGACTCCAATATGACGATCTCGGCATTGGTGGTCAGCGCCGTCTCGCCGATCGCCCCGAAGCTCCTGAGATCGAGCATATGATCGGGCCCGAGCCGATCTTCCCATTGCGGGAAACGGTGGACGATCTCCTCGCGCACGCGCTTGCGGCAGTCGAGCTCGATCCCGTGCCGTTGCCCGTAGTCGAAGCCCACCGTCTCGACCCGCCGATAGCGGTCGAGCGCATAAGCGAGGCACACGGTGGAATCCTGGCCTCCGGAGAACAGGACCAGCGCGCCGTCGGCGGTCATGCGCTCAGAAACTCCGGCCGTCGATGGCCTTCACCGGCAACGAGGCGGGATCCACGTCTTCGAGGCAGCGGACATTAATGGCGACCATCTTCGATCCGTCGGGGGCGACGCCGCGGGCGAACGAGGCGACCCCGCAAGTGCCGCAGAACAGATGATGGACGATCTTCTTGTTGAATTGGTAGTCGGTCAGGTCGTCATTGCCTGACAGCAACTCGAATTGCTGGTCCGGCACGAAGGTCAGAAGCGAGCCGCGCTTCTGGCACATCGAGCAATTGCACGATATCACCTCGTCAATTTCGGCCTCGACCTCGTAGCGGACACGGCCGCAATGGCAGCCACCGGTGTGTTTCGTCATCAAGCCTACCTCGAATGCCTATCAGCCTCATCTTAAGGCCCATATACACCTTCCGCTCTCGAGCCGCCTAGGCTAAGACGGCCCCGAATTGTTTTGGGGGTTCCGCATGACAGCCATCGCCACCATCATCGGCCGTGAAATCTTGGACAGCCGCGGCAATCCGACCGTGGAGGTCGACGTCGTGCTCGAGGACGGCCATCACGCCGCGCGGCCGTGCCCTCCGGCGCCTCCACGGGCGCCCACGAAGCGCATGAACTGCGCGACGGCGGCTTCCCGTTACGGCGGCAAGGGCGTGCAGAAGGCTGTCGAGGGCGTCAACGGCGAGATCCGCAAGGCGCTCGACGGCTTCGATGCCGACGATCAGAGCGGTCTCGACCAGCTGCTGCGCGATCTCGACGGCACCGAGAACAAGAAGCGGCTCGGCGCCAACGCCATTCTCGGCGTGTCGCTGGCCGCGGCCAAGGCGGCGGCGGCCTCCCACGAGCAGCCGCTCTACCGCTATCTCGGCGGCGAGGAGGCGACGCTGCTGCCGGTGCCGATGATGAACATCGTCAATGGCGGCATGCACGCCGACAACCCGATCGATTTTCAGGAATTCATGATCGTGCCGGTCGGCGCGGCGTCGATCGCCGAGGCCGTGCGCATGGGCGCGGAGGTGTTCCACACGCTGAAGCAGGGCCTGCACGATGCGGGGCTCGGCACGGCGGTCGGCGACGAAGGCGGGTTCGCGCCCAATATCGAGTCGACGCGCGCGGCGCTCGATTTCGTCATGAAGGCGATCGAGACCGCCGGCTACCATCCGGGCAAGGACATGGTGCTGGCGCTCGACGTGGCCGCCACGGAGTTCTTCAAGGACGGACGCTACGTGCTCGCCGGCGAGAACCGCACGTTGTCGTCGGAAGAGATGGCGGCCTATCTCGCCGATCTCGTCGCCAACTATCCGATCTTCTCCATCGAGGACGGTATGTCGGAAGACGATTGGGACGGCTGGCGCACGCTGACGGAAGCGCTCGGCGACCGGGTGCAGCTCGTGGGCGACGATCTGTTCGTCACCAATGTGACGCGCCTCAAAGAGGGCATCGACAAGCACATCGCCAACGCCATCCTGGTGAAGGTCAACCAGATCGGCACCCTGTCGGAGACGAACGACGCGGTCAAAATGGCGCACGACGCCGGCTACGCCGCGGTGATGTCGCACCGTTCGGGCGAGACCGAGGACACCACCATCGCCGATCTGGCGGTCGCCACCAATTGCGGGCAGATCAAGACGGGCTCGCTCGCCCGCTCCGACCGGGTGGCGAAATACAACCAGCTCATCCGCATCGAGGAGGAGTTGGGCCCGAGAGCCCGCTATGCCGGCGCCTCCGTCCTGAAGCGCTGAAGAACCGCATTCGGGTAACCGCACCTTAACCGCCGTCGTTCGATCTTCGTGATTCGCTGTCCGGGGAGGGGTCATTGCGGTTCACTGCGTTTGTCTTTCCGCTGCTTGCCTTGAGCGCGGGCGGCTATTTCGGCTATCACCTGCAAAACGGGGATCACGGGCTCAAGTCCCGTGCCGAGCTGCAACGGCAGGTGGATGTGCTCGAAGGCGAGCGCGCGGGGCTGGCCGAGGTCCGCCAAAGGATCGAGCGCGACGTCGCGCTGCTCCAGCCGGAAAATCTCGACCCCGACATGCTGGACGAGCGCGCCCGGGCCATCCTCAACCTGGCCCATCCGGACGATTTGGTGATGATGAAGCGCCGCGCGCCGGACCCGACCGGGCCGCTCCGCTAGCCGCAAACCCTCGCGGTCAGGCGCCGCACCCTCAAGCTTCCTGCGCTGTTTGTTCTCGTGCTAGTTTTTCGCGCGCGGACGGACTTTGTTTTGAGTCGAGGAGGCCGGAGTGAACAGCCCAAGCCTGACGCCTGGAGCCACCAATTTCTGGCTGGATCAGCGCGCGAGCGGCAGGCCGCCGAGGCCAAGAAGCCGCGCCTTTCCCCGGACGAGGTGCTCGACGCCTACCGCAACATGCTGTTGATCCGCCGCTTCGAGGAGAAGGCGGGCCAGCTCTACGGCATGGGCTT
>NZ_LPWD01000202.1 GCF_001723295.1 Methyloceanibacter marginalis | reverse complement strand
GTGGTGCCGCATGGCGGCGACATCCTCATCGAAGCAGCTAAAGACACCCTCGCGGAGCTGGCGAAACGGCTCGGTTTCTATCGCTTGCGCGCGCAGGTCGAGATTGCCGAAGCCCCGGAGTACGATGTAGCCGCCGTTTGGGACGGTACGCCGACCCTGCCCGACGAGGCGATCGCCTTTGACGACCCGCGGCTCAGGCGCTTGGCATGCGGGTCTTGCTGCCGGACGGCGCCGCGATCAGCCGTCTCGCCTGCGCCGAGGCCAGCGAGGACGCATACCACGCGCGCCGCATCATGCTCGGCGTCCCCGAGGGCGGGCGCGATTATGCGCTTGGCGACACGTTTCCCCACGAGGCCTTGTTCGATCAACTGAACGGGGTCGACTTCAAGAAGGGCTGCTTCGTTGGACAAGAGGTGGTGTCGCGGATGGAGCACCGCGGCACGACACGCAAACGGGTCGTGCCTGTCGAGGGAGACGGTCCCTTGCTGAGCGGCACCGAAGTGAAGGCCGGAGATCTGCCCCTCGGCACCATCGGTTCGGTAGCCGGAACGCGCGGGCTGGCGCTGCTTCGCTTGGACCGGGCCGCGGATGCCGCGTCGAAAGGGACCGCGCTCACAGCGGGCGATGCGACCATCACCCTGTCCCGTCCGGCCTTTGCCGGGTTCGAAATGCCAGCAGCATGACAGACGCCGCTCTCAAGCGCTGTCCGTGGCCGGGCACCGACCCGCTCTATGTCGCCTATCACGATGAGGAATGGGGCGTTCCCGAGCGCGACGACCGCGCGCTCTACGAGAAGCTGGTGCTCGACGGCTTTCAGGCGGGCCTCTCCTGGATCACCATCTTGCGCAAGCGCGACGCTTTCCGCCGCGCCTTCGACGATTTCGCGCCCGAGAAAATCGTCCGCTACACGCCGAAGAAGGTCGAGCGCCTGATGCAGGACGCGGGCATTGTGCGAAACCGCATGAAGATCGAGGGGACGATCGCCTCGGCGCGTGTCTGGCTCGACATGATGGAGACGGGCCCGGGCTTCTCGGCGTTCCTGTGGGACTTCGTGAACGGCGAACCGATCCTCAACCACTACAAGGCCATCGACCAGGTCCCGGCGGAGACGGCGCTCTCGCGCGCCATCTCCAAGGAGCTCAAATCACGTGGCTTCAAATTTTGTGGGCCGACGATCGTCTATGCCTTCATGCAGGCCACGGGCATGGTCAACGATCATTTGACGACTTGCCACCGCCACAAGGCTTGCGCCGATCTCGGGCGGACTTAAGCGTCAGCCGCGGCCGCGCGGATCCATGCTGCGCGGATAGGTGCGCTCTTCCTGGATCTTGCCGTCGCGCTTCCTGATGCGAACCGAGCCCATCTTCTTGACGGCTCTTTCAAGCACGCCGCCCTTAGTGGCAGCCGCTTTGGTCTTGAACCGTTTGATGACCTCGCCTGATCCCTCACGCTTTAGTTCCCATTTCTTATTCTTATCGTTGTGGCTGAGGGAAAATCTGGGCAGTTTCGCCATGGTGCGTTCTCCCGACTCTCTGATTGAGTTGCCTCTCGTTCAAATGAGACCGCGTAGGAATGGCATCCGAAGCGTGAATCGTCCATGATTTTTCTCAACGAGACAGCTTGACTTGCGCACGCGGACTCGATCCGCGTCTTGCCGCCGCTGATGAGGACTTGAGACCGTGAGCAACATCGCCGCCAATACAGCACCTCGCGCATGGCAGCGCATGCTGAGCGGACGGCGGCTCGATCTTCTCGACCCCTCACCGCTCGACATCGAGATCGAGGACATTGCGCACGGGCTCGCGCGTGTCGCCCGATGGAACGGCCAGACGCGCGGCGACCACACATTCTCGGTGGCAGATCACAGCCTGCTCGTCGAGGCGATCGCCAAGGATCTCGACTCCGCGCTCTCCAAAGAGCACGCGCTCGCCGCGCTCCTGCACGACGCCCCGGAATATGTCATCGGCGACCTCATCAGCCCGTTCAAGGCGGCGCTATCGATCGACTATCGCGCTTTCGAGGCAAAACTGCTCGCCGCCATCCATCTGAGGTTTGGGCTTCCGGCGGACCTTCCCGAGGCCGTCAACAGGCTGATCAAGCGGGCCGACAAGATCGCCGCCTACTATGAGGCCATTGGTCTCGCAGGCTTTTCCCGGGACGAAGCGCGGCGCTTTTTCGGCCAACCCCGGGGCCTCAGCCCCGCTCTGGTCCAGGCGCTGACGCAGTTAAGCCCCCTTCCTGCGGCAGAAGGCGAGGCGAGGTTCTTGAAACAGTTTCATCAGCTTGCCAGATGAACGGCGTAAATGCTGCAATCGATTCGTTAGCCAAGAGAGGCCCATGGACACCCTGATTTCCGAGAGAGATCGAATGACAGTGCCGGGGGCCATGTCGCCGGACACGATCTTCGTCTCGCCCTTGAGTCTTGTGCACGACACGGTCGCCGACGTCCGGGTCAGCCATCTGGTGACCCTGATCAACGGCGAGACGCTGATCGATACGCCGCCCAGTATCGTCAAGGAACGCCATCTCAGGCTGTCGATGAACGACATTTGCGAGGCGCGTGACGGACTCGTCGTGCCGTGCGAGGATCATGTCGCGGAGCTAATCCAGTTCACGCTCGACTGGGATCAACAGGCACCGCTTCTCATTCACTGCTGGGCCGGCATCAGCCGCTCGACCGCCGGAGCCTTCATCGCGCTGTGCGCCCTGAACCCGGATAGCGACGAGCATACGCTTGCCCGGGTGCTGCGCCGCGCCTCGCCCACAGCCTACCCCAATCGCCGTCTTGTCGCCCTGGCGGATAATGTCCTCAGCCGCAAAGGACGCATGAGCGCTGCCGTGGAGCATATCGGGCGCGGTCAGTTCGCCGAAGGCCTGGTCTTCTCGCTTCCCCGCCCGGCCCGCGGCGTAAGCCATGATCGGCGCTCCGGGCAATAACGCGGCCGCCGCGCAACCGTCTACCAACGACCCCCAGATCGAGCTCGGCCTGAACGCGGCCATTGTCATGGTGCGCGATCAGCAGCCGCATTTCATGGACGACTCGTCATTCCTTGTGCCGGGGTGTTCCGGGACAACAATGTCCGCGAGGATATTTCGCTCGAGCGGCTGGCCGAATTGAAACCTGTTTTGACAAGGCCAGCGGACGATTACG
>NZ_LPWD01000201.1 GCF_001723295.1 Methyloceanibacter marginalis | reverse complement strand
CAAATCTGATCCCGGCAAGTCGGATCACGGGCTGACGCTCTCCATCGCGACGCCGAGGGCGCTGACGCGCCTGGTGCGCCGGCCGCGCCTGCCCACGGTAGTGGAGCTGATCGCCGAGGGCGCGGTCGATCTCGAAGGCGGGACGTTGCTTGACCTGGCGGCGCGGGCCGATCGGGGGCCACGCGAGGATTGGCGAAGCGGTTGGACAAGACGCTTGCGATCCGCGCGCTCCTCGCCTTTCTGTCTTCGGGCCCGGGCCGGCGGCGGCGGCGGGAGGGCACGCCTATACCGGCGTGCAGGCCGCGAAACATGGCAAGGGCCGCGACGACAAGGCGCAAGTGCAGTTTCATTATGACGTCTCGAACGCCTTCTACGCGCTCTTCCTCGATCCGGAGATGGTCTATTCCTGCGCCTATTTCCGGGATTGGGAAGCGGACCTCGCCACGGCCCAGATTGCGAAGCTCGACATGTCTTGCCGCAAGCTGCGGCTCCGCCCGGGCGAGACACTGCTCGACATCGGCTGCGGCTGGGGCGGGCTGGTCTGCCATGCGGCACAGCATTACGGCGTGCGGGCGCATGGCGTCACGCTGTCGGAGGCGCAATTCGACTTTGCCACCAAAAAGGTCAGGCGGCTCGGTCTGGAGGACAGCGTCGCGATCGAACTGCGGGACTTCCGCGACCTGTCCGGCATCGAATTCGACAAGATCGCGTCGATCGGCATGTTCGAGCATGTCGGGCTCGACAACCGCGACGGCTATTTTCGCCACATCCGGTCCCTTCTGAAGCCGCGCGGCATCTATTTGCATCACGCCATCGCGCGGCCGATGAAGGCCACCGAGAAGAAGTTCCGCAAGGGCAGCCCGGAGTTCCGCGCTCTGGTGAAATACATCTTCCCCGGCGGCGAGCTCGACCATATCGGCGGCAGCACCGACGCGATGGAGCGCAACGGCTTCGAAATTCACGACACCGAAGGCTGGCGCGAGCATTACGGGCGCACCTGCCGGCTTTGGACGGAGCGGCTCTATGCCAACCGAGAGGCCGCCTATCGCGAGGCCGGAGAGGCGAAAACCAAGATCTGGCTGATCTATCTCGCCGGCTGCGCGCTGGCCTTCGAGCGCGGCACGGTCGGCATCTTCCAGACGGTGGCGACGAAGCGCGCACGCGGGGCCTCGGGACTGCCGCCGACGCGGGAGGATCTCTACGCCTGAGGAACGCCAGAAAATCGCGGCTGTCATCAAGCTGTCATCCACACGAGGACGTAAGCGCGTAGCTTGGGCGAGGAGATTGTCCTAGGTCGAACACCCGAGGGGGAGCCTTGAGACAGGGCCTCGGCGTCAGCGCAGTGATAGCAACGATCATGGCGCTCGTTTCAAGCGCGGCGGAGGCTTCGCCGCTCATGACGGGGCGCGCCCAGGCCGACTCTATTTCCCCGCGACTCTCGCTGCTCCACCGGGTCCTGATCTACGCCAAGGACGGGAGCACGAAGCTCCTCGACGGGCGCTGGAACCTGAGCCAGAGCGAGGCGAAGCTCGGCCTCAGGCTCTCACCCGACGAGACGAAACAACTGATGGCCTGCACGGGGCGGATCGTGTGCCACAAGCGCGGAGAAACGGTCTTCGGCTCCGCGTCGAGCGTGCTTCGGCCCGATCTTCTGGTGACGGCGAAGCACGTGTTCTCCAAAGGCAAAGGCGGGGCGGTGTCCTCGGGAAGCTGCAGCTTCCGCAGCTTCCTGCATAGAAATGTCGCCGTTCCGATCGTGATCGAGAAGGACCAGAGGAAGGGATATTTTCTGAACAACGAGGATTTCATCGTTGTCCGCCTCAAGCGCGAATTGAAGGACTGCGGTTCGTTCGCGATCAACAACGACAGGTTCCTGGCCGAGGGGGAAGAGATCTTTTCGGCGACCGCGTACCAGCGCAACAGCCTGAACAAAATCTCGCTCCGAGAGCCCGTGCTCGCCAAGGGAACGATCAGAAGCGTCTCCACCGGATTTTGGGGCGGGCCGCCGTTCTATTACGGCGAAATCGACCTCGACGAGGGCGGGTCCGGCGGCGCAGTTTTCGCGCTCGAGGATGGGCGCCCAGTGTCCGACAGCGACGGCCGCCTCGTCCTAAGGGGAATCTTGGTGGCCGTCGGACCGCGCGCGAAGACCGGCGCGCCCTATAGCGAGGACCGCAACTACACGATCATCGTCGGCCTTCAGGACGAGTTCAGGGAACTGGTCAAAGGCAAGGGTCATAGGTCCTTTCCGGTGGAACAGGCGCAATGTCTCGACGGCGGCGCGCCCAAGATCGATGTCGTTTCGGAATCCGTTCCATTGCCTCGGTCGCCGGCGCTTGCGCCTTTCCTTCATGAAGACGCGTGCAGCCGCGAACCGAACGCCGAGTGCACACAGCTCGCGAAAGAATTGAAAGAGCTGGCGAAGGGCATCGAGACGCTGGCCGCCACGTCGGCCTCATCGTCGCGGAAAAAGGAAAGCAAGCAATTCAAGCTGAAGAACGACACGAAGTGTCCGATCTGCTTCACCTATAACCGTTGCAACGGGTACGGATGCTGGGACGAAGTGGTGCGGGCAAGCGGCAAATCGACCCTTTTTGCAGGCGTGAGCGAGCGGGCGCCCGAGATCAAGAACCCGCAATTCTGCGCGTCGGGCGGGTTGCTCGCCGATTGGCGGCCGCCGCTCCCGCCGCTGAAGCCCGCGCTGCCGCCGCCTCTTCCGCCCAGAAAGCCGGGGCTGACGCTCGCTGTGGCCGACTCTGTCGCCTACGGCGCCGATTCCGAGGCCATCTTCTTAGCGGCCAAGGAGAAGGCCAAGCGCGAGGGCGTCTGGATGCTGACAGAAGAGGACATTCGCGGCTTGAGCTTGAGACAAATCTCCGAGCTGCGAGGTTACTGACGATCTGGCTAGTTGCCGAAGGCGCCACCGAAGCCCGGCGCGGACTCCTGCTTGGGTTCAGCCGGCCGATCGGGCGCCACTGGCTGGGCCGCCGGAGCAGGCTCCGGCTCAGGCGCTTGGGCGGCGGACTGAGCGTTCAGGGCCGGCGCTGGCGGGGGCCCTCGCCAGCGGGAGCGGCCTCCGGCGCGGTAGGCGGTGCTTCCTTCTTCTTCACGCCGAGCATCTGGCCGATGCCGCCGACCACGCCCTTGGTAATGGCGGTTGGGACGGCGACGCTTTTCTCCACGAGCCCGCCCTCACCCGTATCCAGCCCAAGCAAATTCGTGGGCATGGAGATCAAGCCGCCGCCGAGCTTGTCGAGCTGCTGATAGGCGGCGATCGGATTCTCCAGGACGCCGACAATATCGGGATAGATGGCGGGATTATCCCACGGCCCCGTGACGGCGATGGGCACGGGGAAGCCGAGCATGCTGTTCTTCCCGCTCTGACTCTCGACGCTCGCCAGCATGAAGGGATTGACGCGGAATTTGAGGCGCTGCGCGGGAATATCCACGGTGCCTTTGCCGCCGATGGAAACGAGAGGCCCCAGTAAGCGCAGATCTTCGGTCTGGGCCTGGCCGCCTGCGATCTGGAAGCCGGCGCCGAACTTCTTGAAGACGGTCTTGGCCTCCTCATTGAACTGCCAGCCGGTGAGAATGCCCGTGGTCAGGGTGCGCAGCATGTTGGCGACGTTGAGCCCGCGCAACGCGCCGTCGGTGAACTCGAACTTCGCCGTGCCGTTGAGGCTCGAGACCAAGGCCTGCTCGCTGTTGCCGCCGGCGGTAAGATCGGCGTTCAGCGCCGCCTTGCCTTCGATGGTTTGGAACTCCGCGACATCGCGCAGGAAAGGATAGGCGTCGAGCCCGGCGAGCGCGAGGGTCACACGATGGACCGGGGACGTGGCGCTCGCGTCGATCGAAAGCGCCAGCGATCCGCCGCCGCCATAGGCCTTGAGGTTCGGCGCATTGAGGCTGAGCTTGCCGCCGGACAGCGTGACCTTGACCGTCCCGGAAGCAATCCTGATTCTTTCATAAACGAAGTTTCGAGAGTCAGATCGACATCGGCATCGACGCCTTTCAGCGCCAGCACGCCGAGTTTCTCTGTTCTCCAGCCGAGACCGCGCTCGGTTGGGGCGGCCGCGGGTACGGGTGTGGGCGCTACGGGCGCGGCTGGTTCGGCCTCGCTCTTGGCCGGCGGCGCCACGGCGATTTCCGTCTCACCGCCGGGCGGCGGAGCCATGGGATTGGCGGCAGGAGGCGGCGCCGGCGCGGCGGCCTGCTCGCCTTCATTTTCTTGCGCCGCAGCCGCCTCGGCAGCCGGCTCGGCGTTTGCGGCGGCGCCCTGCCCGGTCGATGTCCCTGTCAGCGCCGCCTTGATGGCCGGCATGTCGCCGGCGAAATTCGCGGTGGCGGTGCCCGAGACTCTTTGACCTTCGAGATTGGCGCTGACCGGATCGAGGACCAGGATGTCGTCCTTGTAGGTTCCGTTCGCCGTGAGCGTGTAGGGCGCGGAAACAGCGGAAATGTCGCTCAGAACAAGCGTGTCGTTCTTATAGAAGACGCCCCCATTGACCGTTGCCTGGGCGGGAAGAAGGGACGGTGCATCGACGGCAAGCTTCACCGGCGCGGGCTCTCCCTCGAGAAGCTTTTCGATCCCGGCAATCGAGCCCGTGACCTTGGCGGGCTTTCCGTCGAGGTCGACGGTGACATCGAGATTGACGGTATCGTCCTGGTAGGTCGCGCCCCCGGTCACCGCACGGCCGCCGACATTCGCGGTGACGTCGCTCAGCGAAACCACATCGTCTGCGTAGGAGGCCGCGCCCGACGCGGTATCCTCGCCGGAGACGGCGTTGAATCGCGTGAGGGCGAAAGTGCCGTCTTTATATGTGGCGCTGGCCGAGAGAGTGGCCGGGGCCGGGAGATGATCCGGCGCGTGATGCCCAACTGAAGCGGTGTCTCGCCGCCGGCAAGGAACCGATCGAGGCTCCCAAGCGAGCCCGCGACGCGAAGCGGCTTTCCCTCGGGTGCGGCTTCGACATCTAAAGAGAGCTTGTCGTCCACAAGCTTCGCCGTCCCCGAGAACGGCGTCTGGTCGAACGTCCCTTGCGTGATGGCGAGCGTGTCGTCGGCATAGGTGGCGTTGCCGGTCAGCGCGTGCGGCCCGTACTGCGCCTTCAGCTGGGCGAGCTTGACGACTCCTGCCTTGCTGGAGGCCGCCGCGGAGACCGTGACCTGGTGCGGGAGCACGCCCGGCGCGCTGAGCACAAACCGGGCCGGGACCGGTCCGCCTTCCACGAAATGGGCGAAGCTGCCAATGGTCCCCGTGGCAGCGACGCGGTCGCCGTCATAGGTGGCGGACGCATCGAAGGTGAGCACGCCGTTGGCCTTCGGCAGCGACGCCTCGGCGTCGAGCGCGGTGATCCGCTCCCCCGGCGTGCCATCTTCGGACGGCGGCAGGATGACCGTCCCGTTGCGGACGATGAGCTTGTCGAGACTGAGATCACGAAGCCGCCTCGCGGGGACGCCTCTTCCGGACCGGCGCCCGGCGCCAGGCGCCTCACCCTCCGGCAGC
>NZ_LPWD01000200.1 GCF_001723295.1 Methyloceanibacter marginalis | reverse complement strand
CGTCCTAGCAAACGAAGTCCTCAACGGTCCAGCGTTGTTCCGTGCACTATCCCGGGCTCTCTCACATCCAGGGCATGCCATCGCCAAACGGCAACAATCAAGATTTGGCGCCATGCTGAGCTTCACCTCGGCCGAGTCGTTGGGTGGCATAGAAAGCCTAATCGCTCATCCTGCGACAAGGCGCATCTGCGCCGAACCTTGCGAGCTATGTTTATCCAGTCAGCCCTTCGAACCTCGCGCGGCTCTGGCAGTGCCGTCTCTTTACGGCCCCGCCTCAAAAGACGCTCAGACCTATTGGCCAGCGTTGCAAAAGAGAGTGCAGGCGACGGCAAAAAGACTCAGCGAGAGAGCAATTACGCTAGGCACAATAACAGCTGCCCCAAACAAAATTGTTAGCGCGCGTATCCAGTTTGTGCGTAGACTGAAAATCTTCAACATATGGCCGCTTCTTGCATTTGTCATGACAGGGAAAAGTCTGCTGCAACTGATGGACCATGTTCTCCTTTGTTTCACGACAAGCGTGACTCTACGTCCTCCTCGCTGCAGCGGTGTCCGACGCTGTCTATGATCGGGTGATCTTCCTTCTGGTCAAGTAGGACTCTTTCCGCTGCCCCGTCCAGATCGTCGTACTGACCATTGTGCAACGACCACAGGAATGCGAGGAGCCCCACGATGCCCATTCCGAGAGCCATCGGCACGAGCCATACCAGGGAGGTCATGACGCTGTCCCCCGCAGAAAAGTGGTCGCGATTTCTGGGGTCGCCAACGCTCCAGATTGATCCGGAGATCTACAAGTACCAAGCACGTTTGTCCCGACCAAGAGTGACGAAAGCAACGAGCCGGCCATGAGCGAATCGAGGAAGTCCGCGGGCTCAACAAGAGCGCAGGGCGCTGAAAGGACGCGCAGGTCGGTTTGGACGAGGCCATTTTCGAAGGTCTGGCTGGCGAAGACGGCCTTCGCCGATGCGACCCCAGCAGCCCGATGTCGAACTTCCGCTTTCCCATTCAGACCGTCGCAGAGCATTACTGTTCCTCCGGCGGAGCGACCGTCCGGTAGGCATGCCAGGTCGCGTGACCCAGCCACGGGAAGATCACGATCAGCCCAACCAGCCCAGTTGCCACGCTGACCACGAAGAGGGCAACAACAATGGCTCCCCACGCTACCAGCGGAACGAGGTTGTTCCAGACAAGCGCTATACTCGTTCCCATGGCTGTCAAGGCGTCGGTGCGCCGGTCAAGCAGCATGGGAATGGAGAAGGCGCTGATGGCGAATGCGAACGAAGCGAACAGGCCGCCGATCGCCGTACCAACGACCAGCATCGCCCATCCGATCGGTTGTGTGAGGAGAAGCTCCACCACATGGTCGAATCCTGGGAACGGCCGCACGCCGAAGAAAAGGGCGTAGACAAGGACGGCCGCGCGCATCCAGAGCAGCATGAGAAGGCACAGCAGAAGACCAGTAAAATAGACCTGCGCTCCCGCTCTAGGCTTCGCAAGGAGCATTCGGCGCAGGGTCACACTGTCCCCAGCCTCAACCATGCGGCTTTTTTCGTAGAGCCCGATCGCCAGGATCGGAGCCACGATCATGAATCCTGCCAGGGTTGGGAACAGAATGTAGTCTCTGCCAAACAACGCCAGTGACCAAACGATTGCGACTGAGACCACGAATACGCCGAAGCCGTAGGCAAGGCTCTGCCCGGGCTGGTCAGCGAGATCGCGCCAACCCGCTCGAAGCCACTGAAAGCCGATACTTGCGGATAGGTGCCTCTGCCAGCGTTTGTTCCTCGTCTCTTCGATACCGGAGGTTTCGCTCAGCAGTCCGTAAGACTCGTCGGCTTGGCCCATCTGTTGAACCTTCTCAGCAAGCAGGCTTCGCTGCTCTGAACTTCCCGTTTTCGTTGGCTTCCGTCAGATGAGGCACGCAGTCAGGTTGGGACTTGAATGCGACGTAGACAAGATGCGCGTTTGCGAATGCGAACAGCAGCAGCGCCGCCGAAATTAGCACCCAAATGAGAATGCGCGTCCTATAAATTGGATTAAACCCGCCAGCTGTCATGGCTTCTCCACTCTCAGAGAGTGGACGTACAGGGCGAGAATCTTGATTTCCGCGTTTGTCAGGCGCTCGTCCCATGTTGGCATATGGCCGTGTCGACCGCCGTGAACCGTGGTCACGATCGTCTGCAGATCGCCACCGTAGATCCAATATGCATCCGTCAAATTGGGTGCGCCGACGTCTTGATTTCCTCGAGCGTTCGCTCCATGGCACGCGGCGCAACTGGTGAGGAATACCTCCCGTCCAGCCTCTATCTCATCGATGTTCTCGGAGGTCGAATAGTCAGGATTGCTGAGGGAATAGACATAGGCAGCTACGCTGTTTACCTGCTCGCGGTTGAGTAGGCCATCGCGCCCGAAGGAGGGCATTTGGGCAACGCGGCTTTCAGGGTGTTCCGTATTAACACCGACTCGCATCGTCTCGGCGACCGTCTCGACATCTCCGCCCCACAGCCAATCATCATCTGTTAGGTCTGGATAGTTCGCGCTGCCCCTACCGTCCACGCCATGACAGGCCGCACAGTTGTCACCGAATAGCTGATGACCGCTGCTCTGGACAATTGACATAAGCATCTCGTTGGGCAGTATTTCCTCGAAGCTCGCTCTCTCGATCCGATCTATCCAGGGCGCTCGTTCCGCCGCGGCATCGACAAGCTGTTGTTCCACGATCGCCCGCTGGTCGACATCCAGGAGACCTTTCGTATAGGTTGTCCCGAGTGGCCAGGTTGGCATCAGGAACCACCAGGTTACGGCGAAAACATGAGTGATGACCAGAAAGATAAGCACGCCGCGCGGCACCGGTGTGTCGAGTTCCTTGATGCCGTTCCACTCGTGACCGGTCGTTCTGTGGCCACTGACGGGATCGCGCTCCTCTACCTCCATGGCTTGTCGTCCTGCTCGACGATACTTTTCTTAGCTCTCTCAAACTTCTTTCTGTTCGATGGCCAGAAAGTGTAGATGAGCACACCGAGGGAGAGCGCGATCAGATAAAACAGGCCCCAACTCTTCGCAAACGCGACGAGGGTATCGTGATCGACGTCCATTATCGCCTCCGTCGTCATTCGATCGGCTCAGGCGGCTCTTCGGGCGCGGCGGTATCTTCGAACGCGGCGTCCGTTAGCCTGCCGAGAACCTGGAGGTATGCCACGAGGGCGTCCATTTCTGTCACATTGGTGGCGACTCCATCAAAGGCTCGGACTTGCGTCTCCGCGCCGTAGCGCTCCTTCACGTTGGACGCGGAGTCGCTGCCAGGAGAGGCTTGGCCGTAAGCGTCTCTCGTCGCATTCTCAATCATCTCTTCGCTATATGGCACCCCGATGGCGCGCTGTGCCTCGAGATGCAGAGGCAGGTCCTCGATCTTCAGCGAGTTTCGCGCCAGCCAACGATAGGCGGGCATGTTCGATTCTGGCACTACCTCCCGCGGTGATAAGATGCGCGACATGCCAAAATCGCTGTACTTGCCGCCCACGCGAGCAAGATCCGGCCCGGTCCGCTTCGACCCCCATAGCATCGGGTGGTCATATTTGGATTCGACGGCGAGGGAGTACGGGCCGTAGCGTTCCACCTCGTCGCGCAGCGTCCGGACCATCTGGCTATGGCAGGCGTAGCAGCCTTCGCGGATGTAGATGTTTCGGCCAGCTAGTTCGAGCGGCGTGTACACCCGCATATCGGGCGCTTCCTCAACTGTCTCATCAATGGTGAAGAGTGGCGCGATTTCCACGATCCCGCCGACGCTCGCGACCGCGATGATTGCGAGCACGAACCCAATCGCCGAGCGTTCCAGCTTGCGGTGAAAGAGTTCTGGCATCGCTTCACTCCCCTGGGACCACGACGGCGCCAGATTGTGGAACATCTATTTCCCGTCGGGAAGTCAGCGGAGTGGCGCGGATCGTCATCCAGATATTGTAGGAGCCGACGATGGCGCCGAGCAGGAACAGGAGCCCTCCGAAAGCGCGTGCGATGTAGTAGGGATACATGGCCACGAGAGAGTCGACGAATGAGTAGGCAAGCGTGCCTTCCTCTGTGTAGGTCCGCCACATCAGGCCCTGAACTATGCCGGAGTTCCACATCGCGAAGACGTAGACGAGCGTCCCGACCAGCGCGAGCCAGAAATGGACCTCAACTAAGAGCGCCGAATACATGTGCTCGCGCTTCCAGAGGCTGGGCACCAGCGTGTAGAATGACCCAAAAATGATCAGCGCTACCCATCCGAGGGCGCCGGCGTGGACGTGTCCAACGGTCCAGTCTGTGTAGTGCGAAAGCGAGTTCACGGGGCGGATCGCCAGAAACGATCCCTCAAAGGTAGTCAGTCCGTAGAAGACTACTGCCACCATAATGAAGCGGAGCGTTGCGTCATCGCGTACCCGGTGCCAGGCACCGTTGAGCGTCAGCAGCGCGTTGCCCGCCGACGCCCATGACGGCACCAGAAGCATCACCGAGAATGTCATTCCCAAAGTCTGCACCCATTGCGGCAAGGCCGTATAGTGTAGGTGGTGCGACCCCGCCCACATGTAGAAAAAGGTGATGCCCCAGAAGCTGAGAATCGAAAGTCTATAGGAAAAGATTGGCCGCTGCGCTCTCACGGGTAGGTAATAATAGAGCATTCCGAGGAAGCCCGCTGTCAGGAAAAAGGCGACAGCGTTGTGGCCGTACCACCACTGCACCATGGCGTCCTGGACCCCCGACCAGACCGTGTAGCTCTTGGCATGGCCTAGAGAGACTGGGATGGCCAGGTTGTTCACAATGTGTAGGATCGCAACGACGAGAATGAATGCCATGAAATACCAGTTGGCGACGTAGATATGCGGCTCCTTTCGCCGTGCGATCGTTCGGATATAAAGGATGAAGTAAGTTACCCACACAATGACGAGCCAGATGTCGGCGTACCATTCGGCTTCGGCATACTCCTTCGATTGCGTGATACCCATCAGGTAGCCAGTGATAGCAAGCAGACAGAAAAGGTTATAGCCGGCCAGGACGAACCAAGGTGAGAGCTGATCGGGCATCCGCGCACGTGACGTACGCTGGACGACATGGAAGGAGGTGGCGATGAGTGCGTTGCCGCCGAACCCGAAGATCACGCCGGTGGTGTGGACCGGCCGCAGCCGCCCAAAACTCGCCCATCCCTGGTCGAACGTAAGCTCCGGATAGGCAAGAAGCGTTGCTATCCAAACACCGATGAACATTGCAAAGACGGCCCATGCCATCGCAAGGGCGATGCCTACCTTTATGGGATCGTCGTAGTAACTCGAAAGGCGTTCTTTGCTCGGTTCCGGTTCATAGAAGCCTTGGGCGACGGCAAAGACGCAGGCAAGTCCGAACACCATAATTATGAAGCCCTGGGCCGCTAACAGATCCTGACGTCCAACTGCCGCAAGGGCAAGACCGCAGATCGAGACGAGGGCCGAAATAATAAGCGCGAACAGCCGCTCATTTGTGGTTAGCGTTGAAACCATGTGCCGGTCACCTACTTTACTGAGCCTCCCTTAAACATACCTGAAACTTATATCTTATCGCACAAATGAGCAACTTTGGCTCATCAATCCAGCGGTGAGGGCGAGGGAGGCGAAGGCTTCGGAGAAGTTTATGCGCTGCTCCATCGAGTTCTACCGCCGGATCGGCAGCAGAGCCGGACAGGATCATGAGATGACCAGACAATTCCCCTATAGAGGGCGCTGTATTGCGCGCCATGCCATGTTTGCCACGACGACAAGTATAGCCACGACCTTTGCAGCCTCTAGACCTATGTAGAGTGTGTGATGCTGCGATGGCGCTGGGTGTTCGCCTGCAATAATGAGGCCGACGCGCGCATCGAGAAGTGGCAGAAGCCACAGCGTTTCGATCGCAACGACGAGCGCGGCGACAATCGCTCCAAAAGCGCTGATCCAACCGCATGGACGCACCAACACAAACAGCAATAATACAACTGAAAACGCCCATTCCACTCGGTTGAAAACTGAAAAGGTATGCCGGCCCACGTCTAGTGCAACCGGAAGCGTGAGGCTTGGCGCCAGGAATTTTGCAGGGGTCGCGATAAACGAAAGGCCCACCAGCATCCCGATCCAAACGGCCGCGATGGCTAGCGAACCGATATCCATCTTCAAAGACGCCGGTAGCGACAACTCTATCATTTGGCAAGTCTCCGCTAAAAGATCAAAAAGATCTATTTATCATATTTGTTATCGCGGAATGGCTCAAGCCTCGCCGGTCTCTGTCTCTTGAATACATCGGTTGCGTGCTAATCCTCCATGCGCACACTGGCGCGGGCGGATCGAGCGGTTCCGATTGTCGGGCACTGCTCTCGCGTAAAGTTCATTACGATCTCGGTATTTCCGATAAGTTCCCCGTTGAGCTCGATTCCAGGTGCCCTTGCCTAGGCGCCCACGGAACCGCCTTTCCCATTCGCCAAGCTGGACCACTCGGCCGACCAAATCTCTGGCTGGCCATACCGTGCGCCTGGGTCGCATTTGTGTCGCGTCAAAATGTTGCATGTGGAGACCCCCAAATAAGTAGTTGACGCGGCGCAAAGACCACGTCGCACGTCCTGCCCTATGGCTGGTGGAGCGGATTGTCTCGAATCGAGCGTCGCTAGTATCCGGAGGTTATCACTTCACTCACAGGGGGAAGGCATCAATGGCGGACATGACGGTCGCCTACTCTCCGTCACACGGGCTCGGCGAAGAGCAAAGCGTCTGGTTCAAGCTCACACCGCTTCTGAACCAGGAGAACCCCATGCAGGTTCTCATGGCGCTGAGCGACAAATATAACGGCGTCATCCCGATCAATCTGAAGAACCAGCGCATCGTGCTCCTGAGCGAGCCGGCGCATGCCGAGCGCGTGCTGGTGTCCAACGCCGACAATTACACGAAGTATTTCGACGGGCTCCGGCCCATCTTCGGCCGCAGCATGATCACCATTGACGGCGCGCTATGGCAGAAGATCCGCACGCCTCAGCAGGCTGCGTTCCACCCGAATATGTTCGAGGAGTACTTCCCCTATTTGATGTCGGCCATCGACTCCAAGATGGAGCGCTGGGCGAAGTTCGCCGCGACGGGCGAAACCATCGAGATGGTGGAAGAGACCTGGACGCTTGCCGCCGAGATGGTGTGCA
>NZ_LPWD01000199.1 GCF_001723295.1 Methyloceanibacter marginalis | reverse complement strand
CCGCCACGGCGTAGACAAGGCACGGCGAGAGCCAGCGCTGCGGCAAGCAGCAGCATGGTTGCCGAGAGACGGTCGAGCACGAGCACGATGCCGAACGGCGCGGGCCAGGCCCCGACCCGGTAGACGCGCGGCTCGCCATCGCTCGCAAGGTGATACAGCAGGATCGCAATCCCGACGAGCGCCACGGTCGCCGTGATCGAGACGATCCGCTGCATACGGATGTCCCGGCGCCACACCATGATCAAGAGAGCAGCCGTCAGCGCGGGCAGGATCGCCGGAGCAATGATCCAGTGGGTCATGAGCTGCGCGCCGCCGTCATTTGTCAGCCTCGGTTTCGGGCGCGAGGTCTTCTCCGGGAAGGTCAGCGGTATCGTTCTCGGTCTCCAGGAAGCCGCGCAGGGCGAGGACGACGATCAGCGCGGTCATGCCGAACGAGATCACGATCGCAGTCAGGACGAGTGCCTGGGGAAGCGGATCGGTATAAGCGTCGGCGTCGGAAATGATCGGGGGCCGGTCCACGACGAGCCGCCCGGCTGAGAACAGGAACACGTTCACCGCATAGGACAGCAAGGTCAGCCCGACGATGATCGGGAAGGTCCGCTGTTGCAGGATCAGATAGACTCCGACGGTTGTCATCATGCCGACGGCGCTGGCGACCAGAAGCTCCATGTCAGCTTCTCCCGTTGTCCGGGCTGACGATGCGTCCCTGCCGCAGCTGGACATCCATCGGGCCTTTCGGCACCGCCTCGGGCTCGGCACGCTCTTCGCGCGCGAGATCTGGGCGAGTGACAGCATCACCACGCCGACGACGGTCAGGAAGACGCCGAGATCGAAGGAACGGCGGAGGCGATCTCGATCTCCCCGATCAGCGGCAGGTCGACATGCGTGTAAGTGCTCGTCAGGAAAGGCCAGTCGAAGAACAGAGATGCGAGCCCGGCAAGGCCGGCGATGGCGACGCCGGCGCCGATCATGGCTTGGCTATCGATGCGGGCGCGCTGCGCGGCCCAGGCATACCCGCTCGCCAGATATTGCATGATGAGCGCGATGGCCACGACCAGGCCGGCAATGAAACCGCCACCCGGCTCGTTATGGCCGCGCAGAAAGATGAACACCGCCACGGTCAGCGCGAGCGGGAGGAGGATGCGCGTGGCCACGACGAGGATTAGGGGGTGGGCGTCCTTGCTCTGCAGCGGATGGCGGATCGACGCGAGGGTTTTTGCCGCGGCGCCTCTCAGCGCGTTGTCGAGAAGCGCGAAGATGGTGATCGCGGCGATGCCGAGGACGATGATCTCGCCGAACGTATCAAAGCCGCGGAAGTCGACGAGGATGACGTTGACCACGTTGGTGCCGCCGCCGCCGGGCTTGGCTTCGGCGAGGTGGTAATCGGAGATCGTTTGGAAGTCGCGCGTCAGGATGGCGTAGGTGAGGGCGCCGACCCCGAGACCGACCGCGGCGGCAAGTCCGCCGCGTCCCAGCCGTCCGGCCGTATCCGTCTCCGCGGGCGTCGTCTTCGGCAGCAGATTGAGCGCGAGCAGCAGGAGGATTGTCGTAACGACGTCGACCGAGATTTGGGTGAGCGCAAGGTCGGGCGCCGAGAACTGCACGAACATGAGAGAGACGATGAGGCCGACCCCGCTCGTCAAGATGAGGCGAACAGCCGCTCTCGATGGCAGAACAGCAGCGCGACGCAGATCGCGGCCAGCACGATCCAGGCGACGGCTGCGGGGAACGACATGGGAATCGTCGCCCTGGCTCCCGCCTCGTGCGGCGCATCCATGAAGCCGACGAAGCCGACTGCGACGATCGCGGCGATGATGACGCCGGCATAGCGAGGCAAGGAGCCGTTATGCGTGACCTCGATGATCGAGCGGGAGCCGTCAACCAAGGCGGAGATCACCGCATCGTAGATGCGCTTTGCCTCCGGCCTCGGGAAGGCAAGGCGGATTTGGTCGGCAGTGCGGTAGAAGGCGAAGAGGATTGCACCGCCCGCGAGAGCGATGAGGCTCATGAACAGGGCGGGCGTGAGGCCGTGCCAGATCGCGAGCTTATAATCGGGCAGCGGAGCGCCCACCACGGCGAGCGCCGTACGCTCGACGATTGGGCCCGCCATGAGGGCCGGAAGAACGCCGATGGCCGCGACCGGGACGATGAGGATGGCGACGGGAAGCCACATGCCGAACGGCGGATCGTGTGGCCGATGGGGGTAGTCGTCGCGCGGCGGCCCAAAAAACGTGCTGATGGCGAAGCGGAACGAATAGGCGGCGGAGATCAGTGCGGCGACAGTCGCCAGCACTGGAAAGAGCCAGGTGATCCCGGCATAGGCCGTGTGTGCGGCCTCCTCGAGCATCATCTCCTTGGACAGGAATCCGTTGAAGAAGGGGATGCCGGCCATTGAGGCTGCCGCGATCAATGACAATGTGGCGGTGATGGGCATCAGCGTGAGCAGGCCGCCGAGCCGGCGGATGTCTCGCGTGCCCGCCTCGTGGTCGATGATGCCCGCGCTCATGAACAGCGCCGCCTTGAAGGTCGCGTGGTTGAGGATGTGAAAGACCGCGGCGACCGCTGCGAGCGGCGTGCCGATGCCGAACAGCATGGTGACAAGCCCAAGATGACTCACGGTCGAGAAGGCGAGAAGAGCTTTGAGATCATCCTTGAACAGCGCGATCCACGCGCCGATGAGCATGGTGACGAGCCCGACCGGCGCGACGATGAGGAACCACGCATCCGTCGGGGCAAACACCGGCCACAGTCGCGCCATCAGGAAGAGCCCTGCCTTCACCATGGTCGCGGAATGCAAGTAGGCCGAGACGGGCGTGGGCGCAGCCATGGCGTGGGGCAGCCAGAAGTGAAACGGGAACTGCGCCGACTTGGTGAAGGCGCCGCCCAATATCAGCAGAAGCGTCGGCACGAGCAGTGGAGAGGATCTGATGAGGTCGCCGCGTTGTAGAATCTCGGTGATCTCGTAAGACCCTGCGATGTGGCCGAGCATCAGCATGCCGGCGATGAGGCTAGTCCGCCGCCGCCGGTAACGATGAGCGCCATCCGCGCGCCTTGCCGGGATTCGGGAAGCTCGCGCCAATAGCCGATCAGAAGGAAGGACGTGAGGCTCGTGAGCTCCCAGAAGACGAGCAGCAGGAGAATGTTATTGCTGAGGACGATGCCCACCATCGCCCCCTGGAACAGCAGCAAGTAGAAGTAAAAGAGCCCGAGCGGATCCGTCGAGCTCAGGTAGTAGCGCGCATAGAGAATGATCAGCAGTCCCATGCCGAGAATGAGCGCAGCAAAGAACAGCCCCAAGCCATCGAGGAAGAACGAGAAGGACAAGCCGATCATCGGCAGCCAAGGCACGCTCCAGGCCAAGACTTCGCCCCGGTAAATGGCCGGCGCCGCGGAAAGAAGACACATGAG
>NZ_LPWD01000198.1 GCF_001723295.1 Methyloceanibacter marginalis | reverse complement strand
GACCTGCGGCCGGGCGCGATTGATTTCATTGAAGAAGAAGACAGTGAGGTCTTCGCCGTGGCGCAACGCCGGCCCGGGGTCGACGCGCGGACGCCCGTCCTCGCCGAGATAGGTGTAGTAGACGAGATCCGCGGGCATGAGGTCGATCGTGCTTCGACACGTTCGAAGGCGCCACCAAGCGCCCGCGCCGCGGCCCGCAGCAGCGTGGTTTTGCCCACGCCCACATCGCCTTCAAGCAGCACATGCCCACGCGCAAAGACCGCGATGGTGAGAAGCTTGAGCACGCGATCCTGTCCGATAATCGCATCGCGCAAGCTGCTCTCGAAGCGATGTGCCCGTTCCCGCCAACGGGCGAGGTCGACCGTCTTCGCCGGAACGACCGGTTCCGTCTGCGTAGCCTCGCGGCGCGCCATGCCGAAGCCCCCTCCTATGTGACACCGGCCGGCGAGACGGCATTTCCGCGCGGGCTCGACGACCGGCTGTTCCAAGACAAAGGGGGTGCAGCCGAAGCCGCACCCCTCCCCCGGGAAGCAGTGATGGACCTGCTGCTCCGGGAGCTAGCTCTGGGAGAAGCAGACAGAGCTAAATCTTGGAAACGTCGTAGACCCACTTGCCGGTCTTCTTGAAGTTCGCGGAGCGCTTGGCGTTGCGCGCTTCCATCTCCTTGATGGAGTTGCCCTGCTTCGCGAGCTCCTTCGGATCGTGCTTCGGGTCGTACTTCGAACCTTTCACCTTCTCGGGGTAGCCAGGCTTCGGCTCCCAGCAATTGCCTGGGGCTTTGCACTTGGTGCCGTCATAGGCCAGCGCACCGCCGGCTGCGAAAGCCAGGGCAATGGCGCCAACAGCGCCGCGCCAGTAATGCGGATCGTCTTCGTCATGGGTCAGTTCCTCCGTGCTCAGTAGCTACTCTTTGGCGGGTTTCCCGCCTTTGTCTCCGCGCCTGACCGATGCTCTCGAGACAGCGCGCCTCTCAAGCTCTCTTGTTCGGTCATTGCGCGGGGATCTCGCATTCCACCTCCTCGGTCTCGGGCTGGTGGTTATCGGGGTCGAAGGCAACAAAATGCGCCTTTTGGTCTTCGGAGAGCCACTCGGCGTCGTCGACCGGCCCCTTATAGAGATGACGGACCCACGCGATGATCAGCAGGATCTCGTCCATTGTCCGGGCGGACGCTTGCGGTCCCATCATGCTTTTCGCGCCGCCATAGATTGTCTCGAACAGGCCCTTGTCGGTCATGTTCTTCGGATAGGTCCAATAGTTGTCGTTGAGACCGGGACCCAGCTTTCCTTCAGCGACGTGGCCATGGCATCCGGAACACGCCGTCAGAAAGAGCTCTTCCGCTTCGTGCAGACAGCTTTCAACGCCGACATAGGGATCGTGCCCAGTCTTCAAGAACTCTTTCACCGCCGGCGTGTCCCTGCCTTCCTTGGGCGAGAGACTGAGGTCGAGCGGCATTCCGGTGATGGTGTGGACAAGCGTTATCTGCTGCGCCACAGCAAGCATTGGAATAAACGCGAACGCCACAACGACTACGGCGAACTTTACAAACTTCCTCATCTCCAGCTCGTTTCCTTCCTATTGTCTTCTGGTATCGACTGGCGGCCGGCTCTAGCCGGCGCTCGGCGGCTTGGTCGGCTCCTCCACCGGAATGCCTTCCTCCTTGAGGATGGTGTGAATCTGAGGTTTGGCCTTTTCAAGCGCCGCTTCGATCTCCTCAAACAGCTTCTCGTCGTCCTTGCGCACGCCCATCGACTGGTCGAAGTGGAACAGCACGGGCTCGCCATCGACGCGGAAGTTCTGGTCGGGAACCGACGTCATCTTGAGTTTGCCGTCGGATTCTTTGACGTAGCGCGCGACCGAACGCGCGAAAGCGATCGCCACATCGGACTTGCCCTCGGCGACATTGCCCACCATCAGCGCGGGATCGATCCGCAAATACTGGTTGCGCGAGCTCTTGAAGTTCGTCAGCGACTTCACGTAGTTGAAGTTCTTGCTGAACAGACCCTCCTTCACCATCATCACTTCGGCCGGGCCACCCGGCTCGTAGCCGACATTGTCGGCCTTCGCGAGATCGGGGCTGTCGAAGGCCTCGATCTCCAAAGGCGAATCCGAACGCGTCACGAAGACGTATCCGGCCCGATAGTAGGGTGTGGTCGAAAGCACGCGCGGATCGCCCGTGTCGACGCCGATCACCACATCGCAATTGTCCTTGTCGAGCTGATCGCGCACGACATAGATCGCCGGCTTATCTTCCCAGACGAAATCGACTTTGCGGCCCATGGCTTCACCGAGCGCTTTGGCGATGCGGTTCTCGAAGCCTTCTTCGTTACGCATCGAATAGGGGTTTTCCTTCGCGCCGGCGCAGACTCTCAAAGGCGCATTGTCGTCGTTCGCGCCGAGCGCCGGGGAGATGAGGAAGGCTACCGCCGCGGCCATCGCCACTGGTGCTGCCTTACCGAAAAGATTGGTCTTAGTGTCCATCACTTGTGTTCCTTGCAACGCGTGCTTCTCACGTTCGGGAGACGGATCGGTCAGGGAGTGTCGGGCACTTGCCTAGCCCTCCAGCATGCGCATGGTGCGCAGCTATGGCTCTGGAGGAAGGGACCGGCCTGGACATCTCGACACCTGGACGACACCGCCACCCATGATGATTTCAGGGGGGAGGCAAAACTGCCCCGCCAGACCGCGGATAGCCGCGGCCTGGCAGGACAGATCGTCTGATTAGGTCCCGTCCGTGGTGATCTCGGTCGAATACTCGTCGAGATTCACATCCTCGGAATACGGGCCCTTACCGTCGAGCGAGAACACGAGGAGGCCGCCGCCCATCTGCGTCCAATTCTGCAGATTGCGGAAGGCACCCACGGCACCCAGACCGGCGGTCGGATCCTGGAGGTCGAACACCAGGCCAACTCCCGGCCAGCCACCGACACCATAGTAGATGCCGATATACTGCGTGCCGTTGTGCTCATAGGTCATCGGATAGCCGATACCGCCCGAAGGCATCTTGAACTTCCACAGAAGCTCACCGGTGTCGGCGTTGCGGGCTTTGAAGTAACCATCGAGCGTCGGGTAGAACACCAGACCGCCCTTGGTTGCCATCGTGCCACCCCAAGCAGCGAAGCGCTCCATGACGGACCACTTGTACTTGCCGGTGACGGCACTGTACGCCTTGACCTGGCCGAGACCGAGGTAGTTGGCGCGGTCACCCTTCGGACCCGGGTACATCGACAGGGTCGCACCGACGAAGAACTGGCCGGCACGATAGGGAAGCATGAAGGGCTCCCAGTCCATGCAGATGTGGTTGATGGCGAGGTAGAAGAGACCCCGCTCCGGGTCGTAGGAGTCATGGGCCTGATCGTGATAGCCCATGGCCGACGGGCAGATGTCCTTGCCCTTATGGTCCATCCGCGTGCCGTACTCGGGATTGCGGACAGGGATGCCCGGTCTCATGTCGACATGCGTCCAAACATTGACGGTGTCGTCCAGGAAGTCGGCACGAACCAGGTCGCCGTTCACGCGGTTCAGCGTGTAGATGATGCCGTTACGATCAGGATGGGTGACCAGCTTCAGGTCCTTGCCATCGATCTTCTGGTCGGAAAGCATCATCACCGTTGACGCCGGCATAATCCCACTCGTCGTGCGGCGCTTCTGATAGCCCCACTTCAAGTTACCGGTGTCGGCGTTGCGGGCCATGATCGTCATGGTCCACTTGTTGTCGCCAGGACGCATGGTCTCGTTCCACGGGCGAGGGTTGCCCGAGCCGTAGTAGACGAGGTCGAGGGACGGGTCGTAAGCGTACCAACCCCAGTTGGTGCCGCCGCCGATCTTCCAGGCGTCGCCCTCCCAGGTCGCCAGGCCGAGGCCCTTCTGACCGTATTGGGGATTGGCCTCGTTGAAGTCGTCGCCGATACCGACTTCATCGTCGGGACCAGTCGCATATTTGCGCCACACCTGCTCGGCCGTCTTGACGTTGTAGGCCGTGGTGTAACCGCGCACGCCGAGCTCCGCACCGGAAGAGCCGACCAGCACCGTATCCTTAACAACGTAAGGCGCTACGGTGAGCGTCGAACCGACCTTGATGTCGGAGTTCTCGACCTTCCAATACTCCTCACCGGTCTCGGCGTTAAGCGCCACCACGTGGCCGTCGAGCTGGTTGGAGAGGATGAGGTCAGGCGTCTTGCTATCGTCGCTCGGCCAATAAGCCAGGCCACGGTTGACGAGATCGCAGCAAGCCACCGCGCGGGCCGCAGGGTCCTGCTTCGGCTTGTACTGCCACTTGATCTTGCCGGGGTTGTTCAGGTCGAGCGCGTATACATTGTTCGGGAAGGAACTGTTGATGTACATCACGCCGTCGATCACGAGCGGGGTACCCTCGTGACCGTTCAGCAGACCCGTAGAGAACGACCAAGCCACACGGAGGTCTTTGACGTTCCCCGTGTTGATCTGATCCATCGTGCTGTAGTTGTCGGCCGTGTAGTCAAGGCCGGGCATCGCGTAGTTCTCTGGGTCCTTCGCCAACTCAATCAATCTGTCGTTGGCGATGGCCGCGGCTCCAAAGAGGCCGCTGAGGGCCAGCGCGACGCAAGACGCCGACGCAAACCCACTGATACTGAGAGATCTCCTCATATGCGAACCCTCGCGTTTTCGCTCCCAATGGTACGGAGTGAAAGGGCCGCCACCCGAAGGTGAACGGACCCGTCTTCCTCCGCTTCACAATTTGCGAGGGGCGTTCCAGCGATTACTGCCGTCCCGTCCCAACGCAGCCGCGGGACCAGATGTTGACACCTGGCCGCATTGCAAGAAGCGAACACCTTGCTACGCAAGCCGAACACCTCTTTTGCGGTGGCTGCACCATAGGGCTGCGCCCGACGAGCCGTCTTTGGTTGGATACCTAGAAAGAGTGATGGACCATTGCTCGAAACAGGCAGGGCGATTCTCATCCTAAAGGTGTGGAAGGAGTGCCGAGACGCAGGCGCGACAACTGCCTGGCAATGACCAGAGGAGTCGCTGTCCGGACAAGCACAACGAGGCACTTTCCCGGGAAGATGCGGCAACACGTTTGGGCACCCTTGGCAAGAACCCTGGTGGCATCATGTTTGCCGAAACATCATGGCGACGTCACCGCCGCGGCGCGCCGAAGCGTCCGGGGCTGGTGCGTTGTGCGTTGAACCAAAGTCACTTGGACATGCCCCCTACGAGATCGCCTCAATGGCCCGTCGCAATGGCCCGCGCCGGGTTGATTGCGCTCCTGCCGCTGCTCGGTCTCGGCTGCGAGGACGCCGCAGAACCAGAGGTCACGGCCACGCCGGCGCCGCAGAAGGCGGAGAGCCCGGCGCTGCCGCGCATCAAATGGCTCGATTCGAATGACGGCATCACGCCCGAGCGCTGGCTGGCGAGCCGGGCGGCCGATGCCGATCTGCCGGAGACGTCGCCCGAGGTCGAGGCGATGCGCAACGAGCTCAACCGGGCGGCCGAACAGTTCCGCGATCCGCCGCGCATGATCGCCAATCGCGCGGTGCAACTGGAAGACATGCTGGCCGGGCGTGGCATTGAGGAAAGTGCACCCGAGCTGATCGACCTTCTGTCGGAGGCGACCGCGAAAACCGGCCTCAAGCAAGGCTTCGGCGCGGTGTGCCAGCACTATTTCAATCTGCGTCAACAAGGTATCGGCCGCGACGCGGCCCTGGAACAACTGAAGGGTACGAGCCTCCTTGAGCCGGGGAACGGGGCGCATCGGGGATGATGCGCGGGCCAAGGATCAAAGAGCGAAGTTGAGGAAACCGAGGATGAGTAACGTGCTGAACAAGATCTGGTACGACAGAACGATCCGCACTCAGCTCCTGATCGCCGTGGGCGTCATC
>NZ_LPWD01000197.1 GCF_001723295.1 Methyloceanibacter marginalis | reverse complement strand
GGCGGCACGGCACGACGGTCGAGAGTCGAGGTCGATGCCGACGCCGCCTTTGTCGGCCATCTCCACGGACGAGAGGTGAGCCCTGCCGCGCCCATGTCCTGAATGCCGACAATGGCGTCCTCGGCCATCAGTTCGAGGCAGGCTTCCAGCAGCAGCTTCTCGGTGAACGGGTCGCCCACCTGCACCGTGGGGCGCTTCTCCTCGGAAGCGTCGTCGAACTCGGCCGACGCCATCGTGGCGCCGTGAATGCCGTCGCGGCCCGTCTTGGAGCCCACATAGACCACGGGCAGCCCGACACCCTTGGCGGCGGATGTGAAGATGCGGTCCGCATCCACCAGCCCCACCGTCATGGCGTTGACGAGGATGTTGTCATTGTAGCGGGGGTCGAAATTGGTCTCGCCGCCGATGGTCGGCACGCCCATGCAGTTGCCGTAATCGCCGATGCCCGAGACCACGCCCGCCACGAGGTGCCGCGTCTTGGCATGGTCGGCTGAGCCGAAGCGCAGCGCATTCATGTTGGCGACAGGGCGCGCGCCATGGTGAACACGTCGCGCATGATGCCGCCGACGCCCGTCGCGGCCCCCTGATAGGGCTCGATATACGAGGGGTGGTTGTGGCTCTCCATCTTGAAGACCGCCGCCTGGCCGTCGCCGAGATCGACCACGCCGGCGTTCTCGCCAGGGCCTTGGATCACTTGCGGACCCGAGGTGGGCAGCTTCTTCAGCCACACCCGCGAGGATTTATAGGAGCAATGCTCCGACCACATGACCGAGAACACGCCTAGCTCGGTCAGGGTCGGCTCGCGGCCGAGCTCCTTCAGGAGCTGCGCGTATTCGTCTGGGCTGATGCCGTGTTCCGCGACCAGCTCGTCGGACAGACCCTGCGCTTTGTGTGCCGCCTTGGCCGCGCCGCTCAATGGAGGGTCTCCACCAGAGACGCGAACATCTTGGTCCCGTCCGTGCCGGAGAGCGCCGGGTCCACCAGCCGCTCGGGGTGAGGCATCATGCCGAGCACGGTGCCGGTCTCGTTGTAGATGCCGGCGATGTTGCGGCGAGAGCCGTTCGGGTTTGCCGCTTCGCTCACCGCGCCGGAAGCCTCGCAATAGCGGAACGCCACCCGGTTCTCGCCTTCGAGCCGGTCGAGCGTGTCCTCGTCGGCGAAATAGCTGCCGTCCTTATGCGCAACGGGAAAGCGCACGACCTCGCCCAATTCGTAGGCTCTAGTAAAGCGCGTGTCGTTGCGCTCCACCTTGAGCAGCACGTCCTTGCAGATGAACCGCAAGGTCGCGTTGCGCATGAGCACGCCGGGCAACAGTCCCGCTTCGGTGAGCACCTGGAAGCCGTTGCAGATGCCGAGCACCGGCGTGCCCGCCTTGGCGCGGCGCACCACCTCGCGCATCACCGGCGAATGAGCCGCCATGGCGCCGGAGCGCAGATAGTCTCCATAGGAAAAGCCGCCCGGCAGCAGGATCAGATCGCTCTTGGGCAGTTCGGAATCGCCGTGCCACACCATTGTCGGGGCTTTGCCCATGGCGGCCTCGAGCGCCACCGCCGCGTCGCGGTCGCAGTTCGATCCCGGAAAGACGATGATGCTGGCTTTCATGTCTCTCGGCTTACCAACTCTCTGCGTGTCATGCCCGGCCTTGTGCCGGGCATCCACGTGTTTCTTTGTTCAAATCGTGGATGGCCGGGACAAGCCCGGCCATGACGGGGCCGGGAAGGGGTGGAAAGGAGCCTACGCCGCCTCGAGTTCATAGGCGTAGTTCTCGATGATGGTGTTGGCGAGGAGCTGCTCGCACATGCGCTCGATCTCGGCACGGGCCTTGTCGGGATCGCTCTCGGTCACTTCGACCTCGATATATTTGCCCTGACGGACGCCGTCGACCGCGCCGAAGCCGAGCGCGTGCAGCGCGCCTTCGATGGCCTTGCCCTGCGGATCGAGCACGCCGGGCTTCAGCGTGATGGTGATGCGCGCCTTCATGCCTCTCGTCGCTTTCCAGCCAGCCTATTTCGACTGCACCAGGATGGGGCCGCTCCGCGTCCGGGTCGGATTGTCCACATGCAGGCCGAGCCGGCGCGCCACCTCCTGGTAGGCCTCGACCAGGCCGCCCATGTCCCGGCGGAAGCGATCCTTGTCCAGCTTGTTCTGAGTCTCGATATCCCACAACCGGCAGCAGTCCGGCGAAATCTCGTCGGCGAGCACGATGCGCATCTGATCGCCTTCCCACAACCGCCCGAACTCGACCTTGAAATCGACCAGACGGATGCCGACGCCGAGGAACAGCCCGGAGAGGAAGTCGTTGATGCGTAGCGCGAGCGACATGATGTCGTCGAGCTCGTGCGGCGCCGCCCAGGCAAAGGCGGTGATGTGCTCTTCGGTCACCATCGGGTCGCCGAGCTCGTCGGACTTGTAATAGAACTCGACGATCGAGCGGGGCAGGGTGGTGCCTTCCTCGAGCCCAAGACGGGTGGACAGCGATCCCGCCGCCACGTTGCGGATCACCACCTCGAGCGGAATGATCTCGACTTCGCGGATGAGCTGCTCGCGCATGTTCAGCCGCTTCATGAAGTGCGTCGGCACGCCGATCTCGTTCAACCGCTCGAAGATGAACTCCGAAATGCGGTTGTTGAGGACGCCTTTGCCCTCGATCTTGTCGTGCTTCTTGTTGTTGAAGGCGGTCGCGTCGTCCTTGAAGTGCTGGACGAGCGTGCCGGGTTCGGGCCCTTCATAGAGGATTTTGGCCTTGCCCTCGTAGACGCGCCGGCGACGGTTCATATTTGGTTCCTCACTGGACTGGCTCTAACGACTGACAAACGCCAAACGCGCGGGGAGTGGGAGAGCCCAGGCCGCGCGCCACACACGAATCGCCATCGCAGGAATCGATCAAGAATTAAAGGCGACATTAGCCCAACGAATGGGGCCGTACAACGGCCCGCACGCGCGGCGGATAGCGCCCGGGGAATTGTTGATTTTCCGGCATTTCGGGGCTATCACCCGCGTTCCGGAAGCGGGATTTTCCCCAATAATTCCACGGGCCGCGCCCCGCGCTTTGGCGGGGGCTTTGGAGGTGCGCCGATGACGAATTTTGACGATCGCGAGAAGAGCTTCGAGAGGAAATTCGCCCTCGACGAGGAGCTGAAGTTCAAATCGACCGCCAGGCGCAACAAGCTGCTTGGCCTCTGGGCCGCCGAAAAAATGGGGCTTTCCGGCGACGACGCCCAAGCCTATGCCCGCGAGGTGGTCAAGGCCGACTTCGAGGAACCGGGCGAGGAGGACGTGTACCGCAAGATCAGGGCCGACTTCGATGCCAAGGGCGTCGAGCAGTCCGAGCACCAGATCCGCCGCGCCATGGTCGATCTCCTGGCCGAGGCGGTGCGTCAAATCGAAGCTGAGGCCAGAGGCTAGCGCGCCATGCCCGAGGACCTGTTCCGGAGGGCCGCGCGCGAGCGGCGGACGCTGCTCAATGCTTGGCTGATGCTGAACGATCCCCTCGCCATCGAGCTGATCGGCGAGGCGGGCTGGGACTGCGTCACCATCGACCAGCAGCATGGGATGGGGGCAACGAGACGCTTCTCGCCTGCCTGACCGCCGCCCGGGCCGCCGGCCTGCCGGCCATCGTCCGGGTGGCCAACAACGATCCTGGCCTTGTGGGCCGGGCGCTGGACGCCGGCGCCCAAGGCATCATGTGCCCGCTGATCAATAGCGTAGAGGAGGCGGAGGCCTTCGTGCGGGCGGTGAAGTACCCGCCGCAGGGCCTGCGCAGCTGGGGGCCGTATCGCGCCAAGCTCGGCCATGCGGGCGACTATTTCGCGTCCGCCAACAGCTTCACCATCGCCTGCCCGCAAATCGAGACCAAGGGCGCGCTCGACCAGCTCGACGA
>NZ_LPWD01000196.1 GCF_001723295.1 Methyloceanibacter marginalis | reverse complement strand
CGATTACGTCAGCGGCCCGATTATGGATGCCGTTGAACTTCACACCGAGCCGCCCGAGGAACGAGCGCCCTACAGCGACAGCGAGCTCCGGGCGATATGGCTGGCCGCTGGCGAGCTTGAGCCTGTCGAGGCGGGCTTACCTGCGCTTGCTACTGTTGCTCGCGCCGCGCAAAAAGGAACTCGCGCAGGCGACATGGGGCGATGTTCGGGGCGACGTGCTGATCACGCCTTGGGAGCGCACGAAGTCAAGGAAGCAGGTGACGAAGAAGCGCGCCTATCAGACGCCGCTCGTGCCGTTCGCCAAGTCGGCACTCGACAGCATCGCGCCTAAGAACGAGCCGCAGCCGGATGATCCGATCTTCCCCGGCCGTAGCGGCGTGTCCATGTGGCCGGGATCGCAATTGGTGCGCAAGCTCGTGAAGGCGGGAGCGCCCGCTGGCTTCACCTATCATCGTGTGCGCCACACCGTAGCTACGTGGCTCGAGAATGAGGGGCACGACGAGTTCGACCGCAAGCTTGTGCTGAACCACGTCGCGGTAGGCGGCGCGACCGCAGGCTACAGTCACGGCATAGCGCTAAAGCGGAAGCGGATGCTGTTGCGCAAGTGGGCTGCGCATGTCGAAGGGCTGGTGAACGGCAAGAGGGTCGTAGGGAGGGCACCAAACTAGAACCCTCGCAGACACGCTTTCAGCATTAGCGCTTTAGCCAGCGAATGGCACAGGCGGGCAATTGTAGCTTGCACAAGCCAAGCGTGCATGGCAAAGGAACTGGCAATCGAAACTTGATGCCTCCGAATGCCGAGCTTCCATCCGCAAATCCCAGCTAGCTGTCCTCCCGCACAAGCGGTGCCCGTGGATGCCACTATTTACCGTGGTATAAAGAGGCCGCCAATGGGGGAGAAGGACTTCGTCGCTCAGGCTGAAAAAGACCGGTCAAATTGCGACCAGAGCATGTGTGATCACTGGGGGCTCTCGGTATGGATGGCCATGGCCGATGTCCATCACGCTCAAAGCCTATTTGGCTACATGAGGAAGTGGGCCATTGCTAAGGGCCGCGTCGCCATTACGGATGGGAAGCTCAAAAAGACACCTAAGCCTGAGCAGCCTAATCACTACACGTTCTGGAAATACTACGAGGTAGGCCTCTCGCATAAATTCTCAATCGTACAGGGTCCACTGGCAACCAAGAGCACGTGATGTGGAACTCCGACGCCAAGGCTGACGGCGAGCTTGCAACTCAGATCACGCCTGTTGACGTGCTCTACTATTACGATGGACCAACTTTATTTACGGCGACGTTAGGCTTCACTGATTTTCTTTTTCATAAAGTGGAAGAAACGGATTCCTCGGATATTTTCTTGGTTGCTGAGGCGACGGCACCGACGGTCGAGGCGGTTAAGCAAGGTCGCTTATCAGTTTGGGGTGCGCTTCAACATCCTAGCTACCATCTGCTTGAGCTCGACAAGAATTTGGTGGCTCGGAGATATTGGTCGCTCGACGCTAAGAGCCTGCCTCCCGACTTTTTGCCGAGAAGGGGCTATGGCTTAGCCACGAACGAAACTCAGCTGGCTGATAGCGTAGACCAGGCCAACTCGTTCTTCTCTATCAAGTACACTGGCAAAGAGCTTGGCGCTCAACGGTTGCCATTCAGCCTCTTCAAGGGCTTGGTCAATGACACGTACGACGCCGTGCGAAAGATATTCCCGGCACCAATGATCGGGGATAAATCGCTTCAGCGCGCATTTGATTTTGAAGTCCTTGAGCCAAGCTTTGGGAGCCTGATTATCGCTATTGACGAAGCCACTGTAGACACTGCTGCTCTCAAGAAGGACATACGTGAAAAATTCAAGGACGACTTGGTTCGAGATAGCCTGGATGTAAACCGGAGGAGCTTTTTTGAGAACCTAAACGAGATCATCGCTACGGCGAGCGTGGGAGAAATCCCGGCCCACATGGCGATCCAGCATTTTATTACCTTAGATCAAGTCAACGATATCGTTCCATCCGGCGGCGAAGGTGTCGAGCGCGTGGAGTTTAGAGCCGGACGATCAGACGAAGAGAAGCCGATTCTCGTTGACGATCAGCTGGGTGAAAGGATCAGACGTGCTCACCGGATCGCTGAGACCTCAGAGCGCCAGATCACAGGAGTTGTGGTGGAGGTGAATGCCGAAAGCGGAACCTTCATCATCAAAGACTTTCATCACAGACAAACCACTTGTGTCACAAGCGCAGATGAAATTGACGAAAGCCGCATAGCAATCAACCGAAGGGTTCAGGTTAAGGGGGACTTCCAGAAGCGGCAACGACGCGACAAACTCCAGGTAAGATCCTTGCGAGTTCTCGAATAGGCTTAGCGCGGAGCGCTTCGATAGTGACCCCGAACGTAAGTCCCGTCCCTTCGGTAGTAGCCGCTGACGGGCACAGTCTTAGGCCTTCCTGTCCCAGTGCTGATATCGCCGTAACAGGAACCATTCTCTGCGCACGGGCGTAATGCCCTGGGCGCTGGAGCCGGCATGCCGCCCGACATGCTTCCACGATAGGCTGTGACCATCTCGTCTGAGACGTCCGACGAGTAACACAGCGGCGAAGCCCCACCCGGCCTGCTGTGAGCGCTACGTCCCCCACACGCTCTTCCGGCGCGGTCATAGTTGTAGGGGCACGGGCAGGAGCCGGCGTAGCTAGCGATTGAACGCTGGACAAGCGCCAGACGGATGGCCTCGTTCGACAGTTGGGAAGTCGTCGCCGAGGCTGAAGGGACACTCCCCGTTATAGCTGGAGCCTGTTCTTCCTCCGCTACCGGGGCTGTCGAGATGAGCGGGGGTGCAGCCTGTTGAGGGGCTGCACTGGCGAGAGCCGTTGTCGGAGCGCTTTCGGGCACCACGGAATTGCGTTGATGGTTACGCGAGCACGCAACGAGCGCGGCACTCACCAGCGCTGCGAGGACTATTGCTATGAGACGCGTGCGCATCCGTGCGCCTCCTAAGCTAGTCTGGCTCAGCCACGTCGTCGTAAACTTCAGGCAACGTCCCGATCGCGGAATGCAAGGCCGCGGTCGTATCTTCATGGATGAGATATTGTGCAACCGAGAAGGTAAAACCAAGGAGCAGCGCGACGAACACGATGGAGTAGAACCACCACCTACCCCGTCTCAGCTGTTCAGCCGCGAGCATGTCTCCCTTGATCGGAATTTGTCCGGCGACAGCTTCTCAATTTTAGTGCTGATATCGATCTCGCTGACGTGTGAGTTCGCTTTACTCAACGCCTCAACATCGAGGAGCGCTCGAACCGCTCCGACAAGAAGCCTATTGTAATAAAGGAAGTCGATCACCCAGATGGCGACCCAATAGAGCAATAAGAAAGCAAGGACGAAGGCGGCAGTTTTCCAGGTTGTCGCTGACTCTCCGTCGCCAAGAATGCCGATCAGAGCGGAGAGCGCAGCCACCCCGGCCAACGCTTGAGTGCGAAGGCGCATGAGCAGGTCGTTAAAGTGCATAGCGATCTGCTCATAGTCCTTCCAAACTTCTCTTAGCGGCCAACCCTCGTGAGGCCCCTCGGCCATCGTTCCCCCCTAGGTAGCAAAGCCGATTTAAACACTTAGCCATGGATTAAGCATCCCTTAACTAGGCGCTACCACACGTTTTGGTTGTAATTCTAAAATGTTCTCCTGTTAGGGCGCTCATGCCCCAAACAGGAGAGAGAGCAATGACCGCTACGAAGAAGGCGACGACGAAGACGGCCATCAAGGCGAAACCTGCTACCAAGTCAAAGGCGAGCGCCGCTAAGCAGGAGGCAGCCAAGCGTATGAAGGCCGCTATCCCCGAAAGCCTGCCCCAGCGCTTCGCTAACGGCGAACGCAAGGCTCTCATCCGCAGCGTCTTCGATCAGCACGGGGAAGCGCGTGCCGACGAGCTTGCGCGCGAACTTTCGGTAATGGAGGCACGGAGAAAAAAGTGGTTCAGGACCTGGCAAGCTGAGGCCAAGCAGGCCGCGAAGGCGGCTGCCAGCTAGCCCACTTCCTCGAAAGACGCCCTGAGAGCAAGGCCCCGCCGTATGTGCGGGGCCTTTTGCTGTGGGGGCGCATTGGGGCTGCTATCGGTTTAGGGGGTTGGGGGCGGCCGTGAGCGGGCTCTCGCCATAGGCTGCATAGGCCAAGCCTTGCGACGCTCAGTGACTCGCTACAAACGGAGGTGCCTGCCAGGGGCAACCGGAGAAGCCCTGGCCAAGCCCAAGCCGCC
>NZ_LPWD01000195.1 GCF_001723295.1 Methyloceanibacter marginalis | reverse complement strand
GCCGGAATTCGTGCTCGCCTCAGGCACCACGTGGCACGGCCGCGGCGCCGCTAGGTACCTCTTCGCGATGCATGGGCTCGATGCGGATAGGCATCTCGCGGAGACGCTGCCGTCAGGGGATCCCGGGCCCGAGTTTCGTGTGTCGCTCGACCGGCTGGAGCAAGCCATCGGGCGAAAGCCCCAAAAGGACATCAGTTGGATCGCTGGCGAGATGATTGCCGCGATGAGCGTGGCCGCATGAAGCGCATCCTGCTCGGGCAGCTCACTGCCAATGGAGACTGCGTCTACGCCACGATCCTGGCGCGGCAGCTCCGCCACGACAACCCGGAAGCCCATATCACCTGGGCGGTGTCCACTCAGTGTGCGGGCCTGCTCAAGAACAACCCGGATATCGACGAGACCTGGGAAATTCCGTTTCAGGGCTGGAACGCCCACGAGCTGATCTGGCGGGTGTTTCAGCGAGAGGCGGTGGAGCGTTCCCTGCGGCGGGAGTTCGATGAGATCCTCTTGTCGCAAATTTGGCCGGACAACGCCCGCAACTACGACGGCACCGTTCGGCCGAGCATCCTGCGCAGCTACGGCCGGCCCATCACGGTGCCCATCGAGAACGTGATCCGGCTCACAGACGATGAGATGGAGACGGCAGACGCCTTCGTGCGCGACAACCGCATCGAGGACTTCGAGCAGCGTATCCTGTTCGAGTGCTCCTCGCGGAGCGGCCAGAGCTTCGTGACGCCGGATTTGGCGCAGCACATCGCAGAGCAGATTTACGCGCTGCTTCCCAATGCGACGGTGATCTTCACTACAGCCGAGCCGATGACGCTGAGAGACGCGCGCTCCCGCTACGCCGGCGCGCTGTCCTTGCGTGAGATCGCGCATCTGACGCACGCCTGCAGCCTGTTTGTCGGCGCCGGCAGCGGATGCACGACCCTTGCCACCTCTACCGCCGCGAAGAAGTTGCCCTTCGTGCTGCTGCTCAAGGGCGACACGTCCGTGTTCGCCTCGTTCGCCCACGATTTCGAGTATTTCGGCATCGAGCATCCCGGCGTCATCGAGATGACCGACGAGAACCCGGCGCGCATCGCCTCATGCGTCAGCCGTGTGGCGTCGCAAGGCGCCGCTCCGGCGCTACAGGAATTCGGCGGGACGATCCCGGTGACCTTCGACCACTACGGAGAGGTCCTCGAGCGAACCTTGCTGCGTCAGCAGCGCTACCTGGATGCCGCTCGCTCCCTGATGACGACGGCCGACCGATACGGCTGGACAGAAGATCTCATCCGCCTGGGCGAGGATAGGATCATGCCGTGTCTGGCGCGCGATCCGAGCTGGTTTTTCGCGAATGAGCGTGCTTTCGGGGAGGCGTTCAGGACGGCTTTGATGGAGGCCGCCCGCGACCCGGCGGCTGAGCCTCGGCAAAAATCGGCGAAAGATCAAGGAATTCTGCTAGGTTGACCCCGATTGTCTCCATCGCGCTTCCGGTATCGCCCCGCCCCATGAACCGCCACGACATGCCAGGGACTTCGGCCTCGTCCGCCTTCACGGTGCGGGGTTACGGCGAGCATGGGCCCGCGCATGTGTTGCTCGACGGCTCGGAGCTGGATGCGGCGATTGCCGTTTGCAATGAGGAGATTGCGTTAATCGAGGCGGCGATCAGAGCCGACCGGATTCCGGTCCCGGCAGCACTCGACGGAGACCGCCCGCAATTTGAGGTGACCGTGGAGCGCGCCGCCTCGGACGACGATCT
>NZ_LPWD01000194.1 GCF_001723295.1 Methyloceanibacter marginalis | reverse complement strand
ACGCCAATAACGCCTCCATCTGCTGCGGGAGCTGGCCGAAGGACCACGGCGTGGTAGGGAACGTCCTTCCTCGACGAGGACACCGGCCAGGAGGAGTATCTTGAGGACGCCGCGCTGGTTTGCGCGCCGACCCTGTTCGAACGCGCCGGCCAGGCCGGCGTGCGCTCGGCTCTTCTCACCAGCAAAAAGAAGACGACGGCGCTGCTTGGCCGTGGCGCGGAAATCCTTCTGGCTGCGGAAGCCCCCGACGGCGACTGGGAGAAGATTCTCGGCGAAGCGCCGCCGATCTACTCGCGCGAGATCAATTACTGGCTGCTGCGCGCTGCGATCCACGTGCTCGAGACGCGGCCCGAGATCGGCTGTCTCTACGTGCACACGACCGACTACCCCATGCATGAGTGGCCGCCCCAGGCGCCGGAATCCAAAGAGCATCTCGGGGAGATCGACGCGCTTCTGAAGGAAGCAGCCGAGGCCGCGCCGGATGCGGCGTTCCTGGTTAGCGCCGACCACGGCATGAACTACAAAGCGCGCTGCTGGGATCTCGATCGCGCCTGCGCGGCGCGGGGTGCGCCGATCCGCATCTCCATTTCCGCGGAGCGCGACAAATATCTCCGGCATCACCGCGGCTTCGGCGGCATGTCCTGGGTCTACACACTGAAACCCGGCGATGCCGCGGCGGTGAAGGCGCTGCTGCTTTCGCTCGAGGCGTGGAGCGGGTACTAACCCGCGCCGAGGCCGCCGATGAGTTTCGCCTGATGCCTGAGCGCATTGGCGATCTGGTCGTGGTGGGCGATGCGGATACGGTGTTCGGGCATCTGGAGAGACTCGAGATGGAGGTTCTGCCGCTCGGCTATCGCAGCCACGGCTCGCATCACGAACTCGACGTGCCGGTGATCCTGCACAACGCCGCGGGCGCCCCGGGTGCTTCGTACTTCCACAACAATCTCGATCTGGCTCGCTGGCTCTATCCAGCCGAGGCGGCCGCAACGCAAGACGTCGAGGAGACTATAGCGGCCGAATAGGCCGCGCGCTCAACAACACGCTGGCTCATTTTATCGTACAGCTACTTTTCCTGAGGCAGAATTGCTCTCGGGGCCGAGAGACATCGCGCATTATTACTTATGTGCCTTTCTGTTATTACTAGTGCGGATCTTTCAGCGACACGCACTTCGTCTTGTACGTCATCAAACCGCAATCTCCCAACGCTAGAGTTTCTTGAAACCGCCTGGGCGAGCTCGCCTCGCCGGCGGTGTTCCCAGTCGCTCTTTCGAGGGAGATGCAGTCATGCGAATTTTACGGAACCCGATGGGCATCGGCGCGGCGGCGGCCGTGCTCTGTCTTCTCGGCTTTGGTGGAGATTCCCTGGCGCAGTCGAGCAACGACTCGTTGCGGGTTGGTGGATCCACGACGCTGGTTCCGAGCGTGGTCAACGCCGCCAGCACGTTCATGGAAACGTTCGAAACCTGGGACAAGGCCAGCTCGGCGCTGCCGGGTGAACCAACGATCATCTATGTGACCGGCGGCGGGTCCGGTTTTGGCGTCAAGTCAGCGACCAACGGCACGGTCGATATCGGCATGGCCTCCCGCGACCTGAAGGACAAGGAGAAGTCGGCGCTCGGCACGTTCGAGGCCGTGCTGGTCGGCAAGGATGCCGTGGCCATCGCCGCCAACGTCGACAACCCGCTCGCCAAGACCCGCAAGAACTTGACGACCGAAGAGGTGCGCAAGCTCTTCAGCGGCGAACTCAAGACCTACAAGGATATCGATGCGTCGTTGCCGGACGAGGAGATCGTGCTTCTCGTGCGGGACGCGAGCGCAGGGTCCGCCGAAATCTTCCAGGAGAAGATCATGGGTGATGCGGCGGTGTCCTCCGGTGCGCTGCAGATGCCGAGCCAAGGCGCACTCATGAAGAAGCTCGAGTCCAACGCGAGTGCGCTCGCCTACATGTCGTCAGGCCTGGCGACCGAGAACGACGGCATCCAGACCTTCGCGCTCGACGGCGTGGAGCCCACGAACGCTAACGTCGTGAAAGGCGCGTATCCGCTGGCGCGGCCTCTGCTCATGATCGTCAAGGGCGCGCCGAACCCCATGGCGAAGCGATTTCTCGACTACATGCTCGCCGAGGGTCAGACCGACGTGGCAAGCCAAGGCTATGTGCCGGTGCACGAGGTTCAGTGATCCCGCCTCTTGCCGCCGGCTTTGATGTTGGCGCGGTCGTCACCCCCGCCCGGGGCGGCCGCGCCGACATTCTTTTGCGTTTCGTGTGCTGGGCCGCACTCGCATCCGTCGCGCTGCGCTCGGCGCGCTGGTCCTCATCATCTGCCACGAGGCCTGGCCGGCGGTCTCGAACCCCAAGAAGCTCTGGGCGCTGCTCTTCGCGCAGGACTGGGCGCCACTGCTCGATCCCCCGCTGCTCGGCATCCGTCATGCGATTCTGTCGACGCTGATGGTGACTGCGCTCAGCCTGGCGCTCGCCGTCCCACTCGGCTTCGGGATCGGCCTGTTCGTGGCCGAGCTCGCGCCGGGCTGGATCCGTGCGCTGCTTCAACCCTGTTTCGAGCTGCTCGCCGGCATCCCGTCCGTAGTCTACGGCTTCTTCGGCTATGTCACGCTCGTCGCCTGGTTCGAGCGCTATGGCGATATGGCGACAGGCGAGTCTATATTCGTCGCGTCCGTCGTGCTGGCCGTGATGGTGCTGCCGTTTATCGCCAGCGTCTCCGGCGAAGCGTTCAGCGCCGTGCCCGCCACCTTGCGCGAGGCCGCCTATTCGACCGGCGCCACCCGCTGGCATGTGGCCCGCCGCGTCCTCCTGCGCGCCGCGAAGCCCGGCCTGTTCGCCGCCGTCGCTCTGGGTCTCGCGCGCGCCGTGGGCGAGACGCTCGCCGTTCTGCTCCTTGCGGGCAACTCCACGGCGCTTCCCACATCGTTCATGGACCGTGGCCAGCCGCTCACCGCGCTGATCGCCACAGATCTGCCCGAGGCCGGCGTCGGCAGTGCCAAATATCACGCGCTCTATGCCGCGGGTCTCGTGCTGCTGGTGCTCACCGGCGCGATCAATCTCGTCGTCTGGCGTCTCAAGGGCCGCATCGTCTCCGCGCATGGGGGCGCCGCATGAGCGCGCAAATAGGGACCTTACGCAGATCCACCCTGCTCGCCGACCGCGTCTATGTGGCTCTCGCCTGGACCGCCGGCGCCATCGGCTTCGCGCTGCCGATGAGCATTGTCGGCTATCTCCTGATGGAGGGCGCGGGCCGGCTGTCCTGGGACTTCTGCTTCAGCCCCCCATGGGCTACCCGCTCGGCTCCTCGGGCGCATCGCGCCCGCCATTCTCGGCTCGCTGGCGCTGGTGGGCATCGGCCTCGCCGTGACCCTGCCACTTGCCGTAGCCAGCGCCGTGGCGCTCTCG
>NZ_LPWD01000193.1 GCF_001723295.1 Methyloceanibacter marginalis | reverse complement strand
CATCACCGACTACGGCGCCTTCGTGGAGCTGGAGCCGGGCGTCGAGGGTCTGATCCACGTTTCGGAGATGAGCTGGACGAAGAAGAATATTCATCCCGGCAAGATCATCTCCACGAGCCAGGAGGTCGAGGTCCAGGTGCTGGAGGTCGATCCCGACAAGCGCCGCATTTCCCTTGGCCTCAAGCAGACTCAAGAAAATCCGTGGGTCGCTTCGCCGGCAGCCACGAAGCCGGCGCCGTCATCGAAGGCGACGTCCGCAACATCACCGAATTCGGCCTGTTCGTCGGCCTCGAAGGGGGCATCGACGGCATGGTCCATTTATCGGATTTGGATTGGTCCAAGTCTGGGGAGGACGCCCTCAAGGACTATAAGAAGGGCGACATGGTGAAGGCCGTCGTGCTGGAAGCCGACTCCGACAAGGAGCGCATCAGTCTCGGCATCAAGCAACTGACCCCCGATCCGTTCGAGGGCGCGGCCACTTCGGACAAGCTGAAGAAGGGTATGCGCGTCACCTGCGAGGTGACTGCCGTCAAGGACAACGGCATCGAGGCAAAGCTGCTGGACCACGACCTCACGACCTTCATCCGCCGCTCTGATCTGTCCCGCGACCGGTCCGAGCAGCGTCCCGATCGTTTCGGCGTCGGCGAGAAGTTCGACGCGGTCGTGACCCAGGTCGACGCCAAGACGCGCAAGATCAGCGCGTCCATCAAGGCGCTCGAGATCGCCGAAGAGAAGGAAGCCGTTGCTCAATACGGTTCGACGGATTCCGGTGCGTCCCTCGGTGACATTCTCGGCGCGGCCCTGAACAAGGCCAAGGGCGGCGAGGACGACGAGGACGAAGACGGCGAGACGGTCGAGGCGGAAGAAGAGCCTGCCGCCAAGCCGAAGCGCAAACGCGCGGCCAAGAGCAAGACGGACGACGAAACGGCCGGAACCGAGGCATCGTCCGAAGAATAGGCGGCGGCCCGCGAGGCCGTCCGATCTCCACTATTGAGCGGGCATGCGGCCCGACGAATAGGCTGAGCGAAACATGGGTCTCGACGCCGAAAGCGTGATCGAGCGCCGCCGCCTCAAGCGCCGGGTTACGATCTGGCGCATCGCCGCGGTGGTGCTCGGTCTGTTGTTCGTGGGCCTGGTCGTCTTCGGCAACCGCCAATTGACGGGCTCCACCAGTATTCTGCCCCACGTCGCCCGCATCAGCGTCGGAGGCATCATCACCGACGACCGCAAGATGCTGGAGCTGATCGACAGGGTCGGCAAGGCCAGGCAGGTGAAGGCGGTGATCCTCGACATCAACAGCCCCGGCGGCACCACGACCGGCGGTGAGGCCATGTACGACGCGATCCGCCGGCTGGCGCAGAAGAAGCCGGTCGTCGCCACCTGCGGCACGCTTGCCACCTCCGCCGCTTATATCGTGGCGCTCGCCACCGATCGCATCTTCGTCTACGGGAATACCATCACGGGCTCCGTGGGCGTCATCTTCCAGTGGGTGAATGTCATCGAGCTCTTGAATACGCTCGGCATCGAGGTCGAGGAGGTCAAGAGCGGCCCCTTGAAGGCCGTGCCGAGCCCCTTCGAGCCCACCGATGAGCGCGCCCGCGCCGTGACCGAGGAAATGGTCGAGGACGCCAAGGTCTGGTTCGTCGATCTGGTCGAGACTCGGCGGAAAATCCAGCCGAACGCGATCCCCGGCCTCACCGAGGGGCGCATCTACTCGGGGCGCCAAGCGGTCGATTACAAGCTCGTGGATCAGATCGGCGACGAGCGCACGGCCCTCAGCTGGCTGGCCAAGGAACGCGGACTTCCGGCGGGCCTCAAGGTCCTCCAGTGGAAGCCCAAGGAAGAGTCGACCGGTCTCTTTGGCTGGATGCTGGGCTCGGGTGTGGAGATTTTTGGCTTGTCTAGCAGTAAGATCGCCGCTCTCCTAGGCCAGGCTTCGGCGACCCTGGAGCTTGACGGTCTTGTCTCGGTTTGGCACCCTGCGTCCAATTAGTGGGGGCGTTGGGCCAGCTGCAACCAATGGCTGCGGCCCGGTGGGGCGTATAATGATCAAATCCGAGTTGATTCAGCGGGTGGCTGCCGCCAATCCGCATCTTTTCCATCGTGACGTCGAGCGGATCATCAACATTGTGCTCGATGAGATCACGGGCGCGCTTGCCCGTGGCGACCGCGTTGAGCTGCGTGGCTTCGGCGCCTTCACGGTGAAGCATCGTGCGGCGCGGCAGGGCCGTAATCCGCGCACCGGGGATACGGTCTTCGTCGAGGACAAATACGTGCCCTTCTTCAAGACCGGGAAGGAATTGCGCGAGCGCTTGAACCCCGACGGCGACGGAAGCTAGGTTCCGTGGTCCGCCTAAGGAGCAGCCGTGTGGCGTAAGCTCATCCTCGCACTTGTGATCGTGCCGCTCGGCGTGGTGCTCATCGCGCTCGCCGTGGTCAATCGCGAGCCCGCGGTGCTGATCCTCGACCCCTTTGGCGGGGCCAAGTCCAGTTTCTCGCTCCAGGCGCCCTTTTTTCTTTTCCTGCTCGGGGCCTTTGCGCTTGGCCTCGTGGTGGGCGGTATCGCCTCGTGGCTCAATCAGGGTAAGTGGCGCCGCACCGCACGCGAGGAGGCCCGCGAGGCGCGCGATTGGCGCCGCCAGGCGGACCGGCTGGAGAAAGAACTGGAGACCCTGGATCCGGCCCACCATCGCCCGCAGTTGCCGGCCGAGTAGCGCAACCCCTGGCCTGGCCCGCGGTCTGGGCCGGCCTGGCGCTGGCGCTCAAGGGCCTTTCCCGATGCGAGGGCCTGTTGAACCAATCGGCAACGCCAATGTTGCAGTGCGATGGACTTGAAGGCCTCAATTTCATAGGGTGAGCCCGCACGAGCCGCCTATCCGGCCGGCAAAACCCTCACCCGAGAGCTGATAGAGCCCCGTGACGGTCAAGGTAAAAATCTGTGGCGTGCGGACGCCTGCCATTCTCGATGCTGCCGTCACGGCGGGCGCCGATCTGGCCGGGCTTGTCTTCTTCGCCAAGAGCCCGCGAAACCTGACGATCGAGCAGGCAGGCGCGCTGGCCGCCGCCGCGCGCGGCCGCGTGGGCACCGTCGCCGTCATGGTCGACCCGGACGACGCGCTGCTCGAGGCGGTGGCGGGCAGGGTACGTCCCGACATTCTCCAGCTTCATGGCAACGAGACGCCCGAACGCGTCGCCGCCATCAAAGAGCGGACCGGTCTCTCCGTGTTCAAGGCGATTTCCGTGTGCGAGTCGGCCGACGTGGCGCGGGCGCGGGCCTATGCCGGAATTGCCGATCAGATTCTGTTCGACGCCAAGGCGGGCCCCGATGCGGCGCTGCCCGGCGGAAACGGGGTTATCTTCGACTGGCGCATCTTGGCGTCGGCGAAGCAGCCTTTTGCCCTGTCGGGCGGCCTCGATGCCGGAAACGTCGCCGAGGCGATCGCGCTCACGGGCGCGGCCCTGGTTGATGTCTCCTCCGGAGTCGAGACCGCGCCGGGCGAAAAGGACGCTGCCTCATCACGCAATTCATTGAGGCGGCACGAGCGGCCGCCTCACAACACGCCAAGGCTCATGAGTACCGTCACCGATGCATTGAACACCTATCGCGGGGGTCCCGACGAGCAGGGGCATTTCGGGATCTACGGCGGCCGCTTCGTCGCCGAGACCCTGATGCCGCTCATCTTGGATCTCGAGCGTGCTTACAACGACGCCAAGGCGGACGCCTCGTTCCAGGCCGAGATGGACAGCCATCTCGCGACTTATGTCGGGAGACCGTCGCCGCTCTATTTCGCCGAACGGCTCACGCAGCATTGCGGCGGCGCGAAGATCTATTTCAAGCGCGAGGACCTCAACCATACCGGCGCGCACAAGGTGAATAATGTGCTCGGCCAGATCATGCTGGCCTTGCGCATGGGCAAGACGCGCGTCATCGCCGAGACGGGCGCGGCAATGCACGGCGTGGCGACGGCAACATTATGCGCCAAGTTCGGGTTGCCCTGCGTGGTTTACATGGGCGCTGTGGACGTGGCTCGGCAGAAGCCGAACGTCTTGCGCATGCAGATGCTCGGCGCCGAGGTCCGCCCTGTCGAGTCGGGTTCCAAGACGCTGAAAGATGCCATGAACGATGCGTTGCGCGATTGGGTCGCCAACGTCCACGACACGTTCTATTGCATCGGCACGGTCGCCGGCCCGCACCCTTATCCGGCGATGGTGCGCGATTTCAGAGTGGTCATCGGCCGCGAGACACGCGAGCAGATGCTGGAAGCCGAAGGCAGACTGCCGGACTCGCTCATTGCCTGCATCGGCGGCGGATCCAACGCCATGGGGCTGTTCCACCCGTTCCTCGACGAGCCGGAGATCGAAATCTACGGCGTTGAGGCAGCCGGCCACGGCCTTGATAGCGGGCAGCATGCGGCCTCGATCGCCGGCGGCAAGCCCGGCGTGCTGCACGGCAATCGCACCTATCTGCTGATGGACGAGGACGGTCAGATCGAAGAGGCGCATTCGATCTCCGCGGGGCTCGATTACCCCGGCATCGGGCCCGAGCATGCCTGGCTCAACGACGTCAATCGGGTGAAATTTCTCTCGGCGACTGACGACGAGGCTGTCGCCGCGTTCCAGCTTTGCAGCAAGCTCGAAGGCATCATCCCGGCGCTGGAGCCGGCGCACGCTCTTGCCCGCATGTTCGACATCGCAGCGACGAAGCCAAAAGACCACGTGATGGTGATCAATCTCTCAGGCCGTGGCGACAAGGATCTCGACTCCGTCGCGAGCTATCTGAGCGCGAGAGAATAGGCATGACGAGGATCGACAAGACATTCGCCGCACTGAAGCGGGAAGGACGTGCCGGTCTCGTCACCTTCATCACGGCCGGCGATCCCGATTACGAGACCTCGCTCGCCCTGCTCAAGGGGCTGCCAGCCGCGGGTGCCGACGTTATCGAACTCGGCATGCCGTTTTCCGATCCCATGGCGGACGGCCCCGCCATCCAGGCCTCGTCGTTGCGGGCGCTGAAGGCCGGCCAGACCATGAAAAAGACGCTCTCCCTCGTTAGGGAGTTCCGCAACGAGGACCAAACCACTCCGATTGTGCTCATGGGTTATTACAACCCGATCTATATTTATGCGGTGGACCGTTTCGTCCGCGATGCCAGCGAAGCGGGGGCCGATGGGCTGATTATCGTGGACCTGCCGCCGGAAGAGGACGAGGAACTGCGTCCCGCTGCGGTCGCGGCTGGCCTGAACCTCATTCGCCTCGCGACGCCCACGACGGACGCCAAGCGTCTGCCGGCCGTGCTCGCGAACACTTCGGGATTTGTTTACTACGTTTCGATCGCCGGCATCACCGGCACTGCCGCTCCGGATGTCACTTCGGTAGGCGCTCATGTTGAACGCATCAAGGCCCATACCGATTTACCTATAGCCATCGGCTTCGGCGTGAAGAGCCCGGAGCAGGTGCGCGATTTGGCCGAAGTCGCCGAAGGCGTTGTCGTTGGATCGGCGCTGGTTGCGGCAATCGCCGAGAGCCTGGACGCGGACGGCAAAGCGACGGGCGAGACGAAGCCGAAGTTGTTGGGGCTTGTGGAGCACTTGTCGGCGGCGTTGCGCCAGCCGGCCGAGGCCGCGGCGGTCTAGAGCGGCAGATTTTAGAGAGTTGGACCAGTGAACTGGATCAATAGCGTCGTCAGACCCAAAATCCGGAATATTCTTCGCAAGAAGGATATGCCGGACAATCTCTGGGTGAAGTGCCCGGAGACTGGGCAGATGATCTACTACAAGGATCTGGAAGCGAACCAGTTCGTTGTTCCAGGCTCCAACTATCACATGCGAATGTCGGCGCCGGCGCGCCTCAAGGCGTTGTTCGACGACGGCAAATACGCGGCGCTCCATTTGCCCGACGTGCCGCTGGACCCGCTCAAATTCCGCGATGAGCGCCGCTACACCGACCGCCTCAAAGATGCGCGCAGCAAGACCGGTCTCAACGACGCGGTGCACGCCGGCATCGGCAAGCTTCATGGAGACACGGTCGTGTCCGCCGTGCAGGACTTCGACTTCATGGGCGGTTCGCTCGGCACCGGCGCGGGCGAGGCGGTCATCTCGGCGATGCGCGCCGCGCTCGTGCGCGAGGCCCCCTTCATTCTGTTTGCCGCCTCGGGCGGCGCGCGCATGCAGGAGGGCATTCTCTCGCTCATGCAGATGCCCCGCACCACCGTCGCGGTGGAGGAACTGCGCGAGGCCAATCTGCCCTACATCGTCGTGTTGACCAACCCGACCACCGGCGGCGTCACCGCCTCCTATGCGATGCTGGGCGACATTCACATCGCTGAGCCCGGCGCACTCATTGGCTTTGCCGGACCGCGCGTCATCGAGCAGACCATCCGAGAGCAATTGCCGAACGGCTTCCAGCGCTCCGAATATCTTCACGACCACGGCATGGTGGATATGGTCGTGCATCGTCACGATCTCCGCGGCACGCTTGCGCGTCTGTGCAACCTACTGACCCATCGCCTCGCGCGCGATATCGAGATCCCGGTCGGCGCCGAGGACGAATTGCAAGCCACGCTGCCGCTGGATGGCAAAGCCAAGAGCGGAAACGGCCTTGCGGCCGAGCCCACCGAGCCGGCCGAGGATGGGGAAGAAGACGAGCCCTTGACGGACGCCCCCGGGAATGGCGCTAATCAATCTCCGCCGCAGAACGCCTAAGGTCTAGCAAGGCTTGACGACACTCCCCTATAGCGCCGGGGGCTCATCTCCCCGCCCACGCTCGGCCATGAGCGATACGCTGCTGGAGCGGCTGAAGAAGCTCCACCCGCAGTCGATCGACCTGTCGCTGGGGCGCATCGAGCGTCTATTGACGGCGCTCGGCAATCCGCAGGACAAGCTGCCGCCCGTGGTCCACGTCGCCGGCACCAATGGCAAGGGGTCGACGCTCGCCTTCTTGCGCGCGATTGCGGAATCCATGGGCAACGGCGTGCATGTCTACACCTCGCCGCATCTCGTCGATTTCCACGAGCGCATCGTGCTTGCGGGCCCGCATGGGGCCGCACCGGTCAGCGAAGACGTCTTGGTCGACTGCCTGGCCCGCGCCGAAGCCGCCAATGGCGGCGATCTCATCACGCTGTTCGAGATCACCACGGCTGCAGCCTTCCTCGCCTTCGCCGAAGCGCCCGCCGATCTCTTGCTGCTGGAGACCGGGCTCGGCGGGCGGCTCGACGCCACCAACATGGTCGAGAAGCCGCTGCTCACCATCATCACGCCGATCTCGATCGATCATGTGTCGTTTCTGGGCGAGACGCTGGCTGCGATCGCGGGGGAGAAGGCCGGCATTCTTAAGCCGGGCGTCCTTGCATCGTCGGGCCAGGAGGCGGAAGCGTTCGATGTCATCGCGCGCCGGGCGGCCGAGATCGGCGCGCCGCTCCATGTGTTCGGACGCGATTTCGACGCGTTCGAGCAGCAGGGGCGTTTGGTGTTCCAGACCGCCTCGCGTCTGCTCGACCTGCCGCTGCCACGGCTTGCCGGTCGACACCAGATCGACAACGCCGGCACGGCGATCGCCGCGGCGAGTGTCGCCTTTGGCGACGCTCTGACTCAGCGCGCCTCGAGGACGGGGATAACGAATGCACACTGGCCGGCCCGGCTCGAGCGGCTGTCCGTCGGCGGACTGCACGCCTATGCGGCCGACGGCACCGAGATTTGGCTGGACGGTGGCCACAACGAAGCGGGCGGACAGGCGGTGGCGGACACGCTGGCCGCGCTCGACGAACGCGTGCCGCGTCCGGTGCATATCATCTGGGGCATGATGGAAACCAAGGATGCGCAGCGCTTCATCGCCCCGTTCAAGGGGCTGGTGGAGCGTGTCTACACCGTGCCGATCCCGGGAGAACCCAATGCCTTCGCCGCCGAACCGTTGGCCGAAATCGCCCGGGCGGAAGGGTTCGACGCCGTTGCGGTCAATAGCGTGCCTGAGGCGCTGCTCCGCTCCGCCTCAGGCGGTGAGCCGCCGCGCGTGCTGATCTGCGGCTCGCTCTACCTTGCGGGCCACGTCCTCAAGCTGCATGCGTGAAATGGGTTACGCGGTGCCGTCGATGGCGCCGCCGATCCACGCCGCCAGATGGTTCTTCGGATAGGCACCCCGAAGCGTATCCACGACTTCGCCGTTCTTGAACAGGATCAGCGTCGGGATGGCCCGGACGTTGTAGGTGCCCGGCGTGCGGGGGCTCTCGTCGATATTGAGCTTGGTGATCTTCACCTTGCCGTCGAGCTCCTTGGCGATCTCTTCGAGCGCGGGTCCAATCTGCCGGCAGGGTCCGCACCATTCGGCCCAAAAATCGACGACGACGGGGGTCGAGGACTTCAGCACCTCGGCTTCGAATGTGTCGTCGGAAACCTTCTCAGTCGCCATAAGTTTTTCTCCTCGTCGCCGGCCAAGGCCTGTCAGGACCGCCGAACTCGCCACCGGAACCTAGGTGCGGCCCCTCAAGGCGTCAAGGCCGCCTGCCTGCTCAACATGTCGCGCGTCGCCGCATCAAGCAAAGTTGAAGAGATCTCCATGAGGCGCGGCCCATCGGTCCACAGAAGCGCCGCGCGCACGGCTTTCTGCGGGAACATCCTGCGAAGCGCCAACCGGTAGGCCGCGAGCTGATTGATATAGGCGCGCGCCACGTCGGCTTCGCTTGAGGGCGGCGGACGGTTGGTTTTGTAGTCGAGGATGAGAAGGCCATCGTCGAGAATGGCGAGGCGGTCGATCTGACCCTCGAGGTCGAAGCTCGACTCGCCCTCACCGATTCGTGCCACCACCGGCACTTCGGCCAGGCTGCCGGGCCGACAACGGGCGAACGGCTCGTCCCGGACGATGGCGAGCGATTCGCCGACGATCTCCTCTTTGAGCGTCTCGGGAAGCCCGCCGCCGCGCACGGC
>NZ_LPWD01000192.1 GCF_001723295.1 Methyloceanibacter marginalis | reverse complement strand
CAGCGCAGGTCGAGCGAGCGGCCATTGACGCTCCGGATCTCCCAGAACCAGCTCGTATCCCCATGCACCCCATCGGTGCGGGCGAAGCCGGTCATGCTTTGCAGGGTCATTCGCGTGCCTCAGGCCGGTGGAAGCATACCCGCGGGCTTTATAGCCGAGTCGCAAGGAAAATCAGGCAGGAAGCCCGATAAAGCCAAAAACGGGGTGAACGGGGAAAGAGGCGTCTAGCGGACCGGATTGCGGATTGGCAAGGGGATCGGCCCGCCCACTTCGGCAAGTCCCACCTCCCCCTCGGGCAGCAGCGCCCCGCGCTCCTCGGCCGCCGCAGCCGCGGCCGCCTCCGCCGCCTGGCGGGCCCTGATCTCGCGCTCGATCTTCCGCCATTTGGCCACGTTGCGATTGTGCTCGGCGAGGGTCTCGGAAAAGATGTGGCCGCCGTTGCCGCTGGCTACGAAGTAAACGTCCTTCGTCTTTGCCGGCTTCAGAACGGCCTCGATCGCCGCGCGGCCGGGATTGCCGATCGGCGTGGGCGGCAAGCCGTTGATCTTGTAGGTGTTATAAGGGTTTTCACGCTCGAGCTCTTCCTGCGTGATCGGGTGATCGCGCATGCCCGAGCGCCGAAGATGCCATAGATGATCGTGGGATCGGATTGCAGGCGCATGCCCTTGCGGAGCCGGTTGTGGAACACGCTGGCGATGCGGGGGCGCTCCTCTGCAATGCCGGTCTCCTTCTCCACGATCGAGGCAAGGATCACCGCCTCCTCCGGAGTCTTGACCATGATGTCGGGATCACGCTCCTGCCAGACATTGGCCAGGAATTTGTCGTGAGCGACCTGCATACGCTGGACGATGTCTTGCCGTGTGTCCTTGGAGCCGAAGCTGTAGGTGTCCGGCAGCAGCGACCCTTCCGCCGGGACTTCGGGCACCGGACCGTCGAGCTCCGGATTGGCGGCCAGGCGCTCCACGATCTGCTGGCTGGTCCAACCTTCGGGGAAGGTCACTCTGTATTGGATCGATTTGCCCTCGACCAAGGTGTCGAGGACCTGGCGCATGCTCGCGTGCTTGTCGAATTGATACTCACCGGCCTTGAGCGTCCCCTGCCCCTTCAGGTGCATGAAGTAGAAGATGCTGGTCATGAAGATGCGCCGGTCCGCAATGACGCCTTCGGCCGCGAGCCGGTCCGCAATGCCCGTGGTGCTCTCGCCCTTCGGCACGACAAGAACCGTCGACACCTCAAGGGCCCCGGCCGGTCGAACTCCACGCGTATGAAATAGAACACGGCTATGGCCGCGCAGAGCAGGATAAAACAGAAATTGAAGAGCCCGTCGAACATCCGCAGGAACGGATGCGAGTCCTCTTCCGGCTCCTCCTGCACGGGCGGCTCGGGCGGGCGTGCGGCTCGAGAGCCTCGGCGGGGCTGCGCGGCAGGACATGACCCACGGGCCGTCCGGCCACATGGGCTGCCGGCCGATGCGGCGCGGGCCCTGGAGCGGCCTCGGGCCCCGTGGCGGATTGCCCGGCGGCGGATTACCCGGAGGGCAGGCGGAGGTGGCGGAGTGTCTCTCGTCGAAGTCATGCTCGATCAGCGCGCGCGCCCCCGCGTGTGTGAATCCACTTTGCGTCGAAATATGGCGAAAGGGAGGTTCGCCTGACAAGCAAAAGGATATCCGATCAGGCGGCGTATCGGCGCATGATCAGCGAGGCATTGGTGCCGCCGAAGCCGAACGAGTTGGAAAGCACTGTATCGATGGTCCGCGGCCGCGCCTGGTGCGGCACCAGGTCGATCGCCGTCGCCACCGAGGGATTGTCGAGATTGAGCGTCGGCGGCGCAATGTTGTCCCGCAGCGAGAGCACCGAGAAGATGGCCTCGATGGCGCCCGCGGCACCCAGCAGATGCCCGGTGGCGGACTTGGTCGACGACATCGAGACCTTGCCTGCGGCGTGCCGAACAAGGCTCCACGGCGGAGAGTTCGATCTCGTCGCCCATGGGCGTCGAGGTGCCGTGCGCGTGATGTAGTCGATATCGGCCGGATCGATCCCGGCACGCTTCACCGCGGCCGACATGCAGCGGAAGGCGCCATCACCGTCCTCGGCCGGCGCGGTGATGTGGAAGGCGTCGCCCGAAAGGCCGTAGCCGACGATCTCGGCGTAGATGTTCGCGCCTCTTGCCTTCGCGTGCTCCAGCTCCTCGACCACCACCATGCCGGCGCCCTCGCCCATGACGAACCCGTCGCGGTCGCGGTCATAGGGACGCGAGGCCTTCTGCGGCTGATCGTTGAAATTGGTCGACAGCGCCCGACAGGCGGCGAAGCCCGCAAGCGCCAGACGGCAGATCGGCGATTCCGAACCGCCCGCGAGCATCACATCCGCATCGCCAAACGCCACGAGGCGCGAGGCATCGCCGATGGCGTGGCGCCCCGTGGAGCAGGCAGTGACCACCGCATGGTTCGGGCCTTTCAGGCCATGCTCGATGGAAACGTAGCCGGACGCCAAGTTGATGAGGCGACCCGGAATGAAGAAGGGGCTGATCCGGCGCGGTCCCTTCTCGGCGAACAGCAAGGACGCCTTCTCGATCCCCTGGAGCCCGCCAATGCCGGAGCCGATCAGCACGCCGGTGCGGATCTGATCCTCGTAGGCGGTCGGCTTCCAGCCAGCGTCGGTCAGCGCCTGGGTCGCGGCGCCCATGGCGTAGATAATAAAGTCGTCGACCTTGCGCTGTTCCTTGGGCTCCATCCAATCGTTGGGATTGAACGTGCCATCGCTGCCGTCGCCGCGCGGAACCTGACAGGCGACCTGACAGGATAGATCGGAGACTTCGAACTCTTCGATCCGCTTTGCGGCGTTCTCCCCGGCGGTCAGGCGCTTCCAGGCGTGCTCGTGGCCGGAGCCAAGAGGGGAAACCAGACCCAGACCTGTGATGACGACACGTCGCATCGCGCCTTCGCGTGACCCTTGAGGAAAGATCGGTTGTCTAGCCGTTAGGGGCTAAGTCATTGCACCGTGCGGACGCCTCGAGGCGTCCGCGCAGTTATCGGTCAAGCCGCCGTGTTCTTGTCCAAGAACTTGATGGCGTCGCCGACGGTGAGAATGGTTTCGGCGGCGTCGTCCGGAATCTCGCATCCGAACTCCTCCTCGAACGCCATCACCAGCTCGACAGTGTCGAGGCTGTCAGCCCCAAGGTCGTCGATGAAGCTTGCATTCTCGGTGACCTTATCGGCCTCAACCCCGAGATGCTCCACCACGATCTTCTTTACGCGCTCCGAGATATCGCTCATGTCCTCCTCACCGTCCCTTAGCTGTCAGTTCCACAGGCCTCATGTACCCCCGAGCTTGCGGCTCATGGCCTAACACACCCCCGAGCGGTAAGTTAGGAGGGTTGATCGCGGCGGGATTGTACTTTGTCAAGCCCCCACAAAACGGCCGTTTGGGTACCATACTATATGCGACTTTGCCAGAAGCCCTTACCTGGTAAATCGGCTTGCCAAAAGCTCTCAAGCCGACCTACCAACCCTTTGTCCTACAAGCACTTAGACCATTATCATGCCGCCGTTCACGTGCATCGTCTCGCCCGTGACATAGGACGCTTCGTCGCTTGAGAAAAAAACCACCGCGGCGGCGATGTCTTCGGGCTTGCCGAAGCTTTGCGCCGGGATGGCGGCGGCAATAGCCTCGGTTTGCTTCTCCGTCAAGGCATCGGTCATCGGCGTCGAGATAAAGCCGGGCGAGATGCAGTTCGCCGTGATGCCCCTCGAGGCCACCTCCCGGGCGAGCGACTTGGTCATGCCCACGAGACCCGCCTTGGACGCGGCGTAGTTGCCCTGCCCCGGATTGCCGAACACGCCGGAGATCGAAGAGATATTGACGATGCGCCCGGCGCGGCGGCGCATCATGCCGCGCAAGATACCGCGCGTCAGCGTGAAGACCGAGGTGAGATTGACGGCGATGACGTCGTCCCACTCCTCGTCCTTCATGCGCATGAAAAGATTGTCGTGCGTGATGCCCGCATTGTTGACGAGGATGTCCACCTGTCCGAGCGTCTTCTCCGCGGTGTCCGCCAGCTGCGCGACGGCGGGCCGGTCCCTGAGATCGCACGGCAGCACGAAGACCCGCTCGCCGAGTTCCGACGACAGAGCCTCCAGCTTGTCCGCATTCGTGCCGGAGATTGCCACCGTCGCCCCTTGGCCGTGCAGAGCCCTGGCGATGGCGCCGCCAATGCCGCCGGTGGCGCCGGTGACGAGGGCGTTCTTTCCCTTGAGGTCGAACATTCTAACTCTCCTTGTTCGCGCGCGCGGCTAGCCGGCAAGCGTAGCGGCCGCGGCTTCCAACTCGTCGGGCGTCCCCACGCTTTTGGCATCGATGCCGTCGAAGCGCCGGGCGATGCCGGTGAGCACACGGCCGGCGCCCACCTCGTAGACTGTGTCCACGCCGTTGCCGGCAAGATAAAGCATGGTCTCACGCCAGCGCACCATGCCGGTGACCTGCTCCACGAGACGGGTTCTGATCGCTTCGGGATCCGAGATCGGTTCGGCCAGCACGTTCGCGACCAGCGGCACCACCGGCGCCTTGATCTCGACGCCCGCCAGCGCCTCAGCCATCACCTCCGCCGCCGGTTGCATCAAGGCGCAATGGAACGGCGCGCTTACCGGCAACAGCACGGCCCGGCGCGCACCGTAGTCCGGCGCGAGCTTCACCGCGCGTTCGATCGCCGTCCGCTTGCCCGAAATCACCACCTGGCCCGGCGCGTTGTCATTCGCCGCTTCGCAGACCTCGCCGTCGCTGGCGGCCTTGGCGAGCTCCTTGGCTTGCGCAAGATCGGCGCCGAGCAACGCCGCCATCGCGCCCTCACCGACGGGCACCGCCTCCTGCATGGCCCGGCCCCGGGTTTTCAGGAGCCGCGCCGTGTCTGCAAGGGTGAGAGCGCCAGCCGCCGCCAGCGCCGAATATTCGCCGAGCGAATGGCCGGCCACATAGGAGGCCTTGTCCTCGAGCGCCAACCCTTTGGTTTCGGCGAGCACCCGCATGGCCGCCAAGGACACCGCCATCAGAGCGGGCTGGGCGTTCTCGGTGAGAGTCAGATCGGCCTCCGGCCCCTCCCACATCAGCTGTGAGAGGTTCTGCCCAAGAGCCTCGTCAACCTCGGAAAAGACGGCCTGCGCCGCCGGGAAGGCCTTGGCCAATTCGGCGCCCATGCCGACGGCTTGGCTTCCTTGACCCGGAAAGATGAAAGCAATGCTCATATGGAAGGAAACGTTTGGCGTTGAACGGAAGGCGCCAGAGACACTGTTTCAATCTGGCCTGTCAAGCCGGTGAGGCGCGCGGCCGATCGGCATGAAGCTCAAGCCAGGGCGAACCAAAAACAAAACCACGGACTGCAACCGTAAGTGCTAGAAACACGTTTGGATAACGAGTCCACACAGCCGCCAAGCGGAGTTCCCCCCATGAACAGACCCCTCGCCTACGGCGTCCTGATCGGCTGCCTCACGGCATTCGCCACGATGGCCTCTGCGGTCGAAACGCAAACTTGGCCCTGGAACGACAAGGCGCCTGTCGACCCTGCGCTGGCACTCCTGACCAGGGTCGACACGCTCAAAGTCGCCATCACCGAGCTGAAGACCCCCACTTTGGGGATTTCGGTTGAGGCCCAGGCCCCAACCACAGGATTTTCCGAGGTAAAATTGACCCCAAGGATCGGCAGCCAGACCGACGGGGTCTTTGCCTTCGACGTTCGGGGCCGGCGTCCCCAAGAGGCGGCGGCCCAGGCCCTGCGCCCGTGACCATCGATGTGGCCTATCCGGATGCGCCCCTCGGTAACGTCGCCGTCGTCGAAGTCTATGCCAAGGAGACGTGCAAGGCCTACTCGCTCAAGGACAAAACCGAGGTCGCGTGCACCATGAACCCGGGCTCTCAGCAAGCCCCTTAGAGCCCGCGCTTCCGCTTGCAAAGCTCGCGCGACCCACTATAAGCCCGCTACCGTAACCGCTCCGGTCGGAGGCTGAACGGAGGACCGCTTCGATCAAGCGGCAGGCCGAAGGGCCGCCCTCCCGTGTCTCCGCTCTCAAGGGCTTTCGCTCTCAAGAGCATTCTTGGGCCTTTCCTTCCAAAGCGCCCATGTGAGGCTTCGCGCCGGAGCAAAAGAAGAAGGAAAGGCGTTTCATGCCTCTCTACGAGCATGTGTTCCTGGCACGCCAGGACATCTCGGCCCAGCAGGCCGAAGGCTTGCAGCAGACCTTCCGCTCTCTGATTGAAGAGAACGGCGGCAAGGTCGGCAAGACCGAGTATTGGGGGCTGAAGTCCCTCACCTATCGCATCAAGAAGAACCGGAAAGCGCACTACACCCTGATGAACATCGAAGCGCCGCATGAAGCGGTCGCCGAGATGGAGCGTCAGATGGGGCTGTCGACCGACGTGATCCGCTTTCTCACCGTGAGAGTTGATGAGCACGAAGACGGACCGTCCGCGATGATGCGCCGCTCCGACCGCGACGATCGCGATGGCGGCCGTGGTGACCGGGGCGACCGTGGTGATCGCGGCGACCGTGGCGAGCGCCGGGGTCCCCGCCGCGACCGTGAGCATGCACCGCGCGAGCCGCGCGCCGAGACCGCCGACAACGCCAGTGGCGGGGAGCAATCCGAATGAGCACGACCACGATTCAAGCACGCCGCCCCTTCTACCGCCGGCGCAAGACGTGCCCGTTCTCCGGCGATAAAGCGCCGAAGATCGACTATAAAGATGTGAAGCTGCTTCAGCGCTACGTGTCCGAGCGCGGCAAGATGGTGCCGAGCCGGATCACGGCGGTGTCCGCCAAGAAGCAGCGCGAACTCGCCCGCGCCATCAAGCGCGCGCGGTTCCTCGGTCTCTTGCCTTACCTTATCCAGTAGGCACGCGGCCTGGGCCCAAAGGCCCGTAACAGACCTGATTGAAGTTGGGGCGGGCCTTCGGGCCCTCCTCTAACCGCTCCTTAAAGGAGCCGGGACAGCGAAACCGATGTCGGCACATCTTCTCATAGGCGCAGGCGCGGGCCTGGTTTCAGCGGCGCTGTTCGCATCGGCGGCCGTCTCGGCCGCGCTCGCCAGCTTCCTTCTCTATCTGTGTCCGCTGCCTTTGTGCCTTGCCGGTCTCGGCTGGGGGCGCTCCTCCATTCTGATCGGCGGTCTGGCCGCAACCGTGGTCATGGCCCTGACCTTGGGTCCCGCCGCGTCGCTGGTCTACGCCCTGACCATCGCCGCCCCGGCCGCCTTCCTCGTCCATCTCCTCCTGCAGGCGCGGCCTGCCGCCGGACCGGAGGGCGAAAAGAGCGGGGCGCTCGAATGGTATCCCGCCGGCCGGCTCGTGGGCGCGGCGGCGCTCATGGCAGGCGCACTCGCCGGGGTCATGGTGCTCCTCCTCGGCCCCGACGCGGAGAGCTATCGCGCCTCCATCGCCGAAATGCTCCCCCACATTCTGAAGGCGCTGGATCCGGACGATTCCGTGTTCAAACCCGAGATGGTGGAGAATCTCGAGACGGTGCTCGCCAAGGCGTTGCCCGCGGCATTCGCCGTCCTCTGGCTGACCGTCATGCTGTTCAATCTTTGGCTCGCCGGCTACATCGTCGCCGCCTCGGGCCGGTCCTTGCGGCCTTGGCCCGATCTGCACGGTCTCGAAGTGCCCAACATATTCGTTGCCGTGTTCGCCGGTGCGCTCGTCGCCTCGTTCATTCCGGGCATCATCGGCTTGATCGCCACCGGCTTCGCCGGCGCGATGCTGTTCGCCTACGTGCTTCAAGGCTTGGCGGTGATCCACGTCTATAGCCTCGGCGTCCCCTTCCGCCCGCTTCTGCTGGCGGTGGTCTATCTCGGAATTCTGCTTCTGGGCTGGCTGGCCATCATCGTGGCCATCCTCGGCCTGGCTGAACCTTTGCTCGGTTTGCGCGCGCGCAGCGCCCGGCCCGGCAGCTCATCGAACAACAACGACAACGACTGACAAGATAGGAGTACGATAGCCATGCAAGTCATTCTGCTCGAGCGCCTGGGGCGCCTCGGACAAATCGGCGACGTCGTCACGGTCAAGGACGGCTTCGCCCGCAATTTTCTTCTGCCCCATGGCAAGGCGCTCCGCGCCACCGAGGCCAATCGCAAGCATTTCGAAAGCGAACGTGCTCAACTCGAGGCACGGGATCTGGAACGCAAGGGCGAGGCCGAAACGGTCGCCAAGAGGCTCAACGGCCAGAGCTTCATCGTCATTCGCCAGGCGGGCGACAACGGCCAGCTTTACGGCTCCGTCTCCACGCGCGACATCGCCACGGCGGTGACGGAGGGCGGCTTCTCCATCGATCGCCGCCAGGTGCAGCTCGATAGGCCGATCAAGATGCTCGGCCTGCACGAGGTGCGCGTGGCGCTCCACGGCGAGGTGGTGCCGCACGTGCAAATCAACGTCGCCCGCACCCAAGACGAAGCCGCCCGCCAGGCGCGCGGCGAGGACGTGACCCAGGAGCTGACCGAGGAGGAAGAGGCCGCCGAAGAAGCCCGCCTAGCGGCCGAAGGCCTGTTCGAGGAAGGCGCCGCGCCCGAGGAAGAAGAGCTCGCGGAAGGCGAGACCGCGGTTGAAGAGGCCACAGAAAACGCCGAAGACGCCGAGAAGTCTTCGTAAGCGCGACATTTGGCGACAGAAATCTTTAATGAACAACGGAGGCAGGTTGTTGTCTCGCCTGCCTCCTGTTCCTAGAATACGTCAGGCTCAACTTCGGCGAATCGAGGACGCCCGAAGCTATGATCCGGCGTGCGACCTAGATGTTTCGCCCGCTCAGCTACGTTCTGGAGCGGACCGTAACGACCGGTCATCTGAAGATGATCGCTGCCGATGGGAGCGTTTGCGAGTTTGGCGATCGCACCGGCTCCCCGGTCATCGCCCGGATCAGCGACAAACGGACCGAGCGGCAACTCGCTCTGAACGCGCCCCTTGCCATCGGCGAGGCCTATATGGAGGGGCGGCTCGTCTTCGAGCAGGGCACGCTCTACGATTTTCTCGAACTCTTGCTGACCAATGTTCCCCCGCGGCGCTGGCCGCGCTGGCTTCGGCTGGTCGATACCCTCGCGTACGTCACCAGGCGCTTGCAGCACTATAATCCCGTCGGGCGCGCACGCCGGAATGTCGCGCATCACTACGATATCGACGGCTCTCTCTACGACCTCTTCCTCGATCCGGACCGCCAATATTCCTGCGCCTATTTCGAGGATGAGGGCATGACGCTGGAGGAAGCCCAGGAGGCGAAGAAGCGCCATCTCGCCGCCAAGCTCGATCTCTCCGACGGGATGCGGGTGCTGGATATCGGCTCCGGCTGGGGCGGCCTGGCGCTTTACCTCGCCAAGACCTCCCATGTGGATGTGACCGGCATCACCTTGAGCGAGGAGCAACTCAAGATCGCCCGCCATCGCGCCAACGCCGAAGGGCTCTCGAAGGCCGTTGATTTCGAGCTTTGCGATTATCGAAACCTGGAAGGCAAGTTCGACCGCATCGTCTCGGTCGGCATGTTCGAGCACGTGGGCGCCGCGCACTACCGCAGCTTCTTCCAGCAAGTGAGCCGGCTGCTTGCCGATGACGGGGTGGCCGTGATCCATTCGATCGGCCGGTTCGACGGCCCCGCCGCCACCAATCCCTTCATTGCGAAGTACATCTTCCCCGGCGCTACATTCCGGCTCTGAGCGAGGTGCTGCCGGCGGTCGAGCGCGCAGGCCTTCTTGCCACGGACCTCGAAATCTTGCGCCTCCACTACGCCATGACGTTGCGCCACTGGCGCCAGCGCTTCCGCGCCTCCTGGCACACGGCGGCGGAGAAATTCGGAGAGCCCTTCTGCCGCATGTGGGAGATGTATCTCGCGGGCTCCGAAACGGCCTTCCGCTATCAGAACCTCATGGTCTTCCAGATTCAACTGACCAAGGATCAGGCCGTGCTGCCGCTCACCCGCGACTATATGTTCGACGCCGAACGAGAGCTGCGGGCCCGCGACCGCCATCCGGGGACGGCGCGCAAGCGCCGGTCGAGCCGGTAGGCTCCCGACAATGCAGGCTTGTTGCGCCGCAGCTGTGCACAGCGGTAATGAAACTGTCACGCACGGCGTTCGGCTCTTTTCCGAGGCTCCGAATCACCTAGTCTCCAGGCGATGAGCAACACCGTTAGCCTTCCCCGTTCGCGCCCGAAACGCCGGTTTTCCGCGAAGCCCCGCACAATCTCGAGGCGGAGCAGGCCCTGCTTGGCGCCATCCTCGTGAATAACGAGGCACTCGACCGTGTCTCGAACTTTTTGAAGCCCGGTCACTTCTTCGACCCGCTACACGGACGCATTTTCGAGACTGCGGCGAAGCTCATCATGGGCGGCAAGCGCGCCACGCCCATTACGCTGAAAACCTACTTCCAGGCCGACGAGCCCGTGGCCGACCTGACCGTGCCGCAATATCTCGGACGGCTCGCGGCCAACGCCACCACCATCATCAACGCCGAGGATTACGGCCGCACGGTCTACGACCTCGCAGTGCGCCGCCAGCTCATCGAGATCGGCGAGGAGATGGTCACCACGGCCTACGATTCGCCGATCGACGCGCCGCCCGCCGCCCAGATCGAAGGCGCCGAGCAGCAGCTCTACGAGCTGGCGGAGACCGGAAAATACGGCGCGGGCTCGAGCCCTTCTCCGCGGCCCTCACCGACGCGATCGATATGGCGGCCAACGCCTACCGCCGCGACGGCGGCTTGTCCGGCATCGCCACCAGCTTCGTGGATCTCGATCAGCGCATGGGCGGCCTGCAGGCCTCCGACCTCATCATCATTGCCGGCCGCCCCTCGATGGGTAAGACGGCGCTTGCCACCAATATCGCCTATCACGTGGCCAAGGCCTACGCCGCAAGCCACGACAGCGACACGCCGCCGGACGGTGCGGTGGTCGGCTTCTTCTCGCTCGAAATGTCGGCCGAGCAGCTCGCGACCCGCATCATCTCGGAGCAGTCGCAGATTCCGTCCGAGCGCATCCGCCGCGGCCGCATCGACTCCGACGAGTTCGACCGCATCGTCGAAGTCTCCCAAGAGCTCCAGAACCTGCCGCTCTTCATCGACCAGACCGGCGGCATCACCGTGGCCCAGCTTGCCGCGCGGGCCCGCAGACTGAAGCGCCAGCGGGGGCTCGGCTTCATCGTGGTCGACTATCTCCAACTGCTGTCCGGCTCCTCGAGGCGCGCCCAGGAAGGCCGCGTGCAGGAGGTCTCGGAGATCACCACCGGACTGAAGGCCCTTGCCAAGGAGCTTCACGTGCCCGTCCTGGCCCTCTCCCAGCTCTCCCGTCAGGTGGAACAACGGGAAGACAAGCGGCCGCAGCTGGCGGATTTGCGTGAATCCGGCTCCATCGAGCAGGATGCCGATGTGGTAATGTTCGTGTTCCGCGAGGAATATTACCTTGAGCGCAACCAACCCCGCGAGAACACCGAAGAGCACCGGCAGTGGCAACAGGACATGGAAGCGGTGACCGGCAAGGCCGACGTGATCATCGGCAAGCAGCGCCACGGTCCGACCGGGACGGTGACGCTTCAGTTCACCCCGGAATTCACCCGGTTCTCCAATCTGGCCGCGTCGGAGCGCCTGCCGGAGCGCATGGAGTGAACCCCGCGCCCAAGCGCGGCAGCATCCCCGACGAAGCAGAGGTGAGAGCGGAAGCGACCGCCATTCTCACCATCGACCTCGACGCGCTTGCCGCCAATTATCGCCAGTTGCGGGACTTGGCGGCTCGGCCGAATGCGCCGCGGTGGTCAAGGCCGACGCCTACGGTCTTGGCATGGCGGAGGCCGCGCCCGCGCTGTGGCGCGCCGGCTGCCGCACATTTTTCGTGGCGACACTCACCGAGGCGGAAGCGTTGCGCGCGCTGCTGCCGGAAGCGACCATCTATGTCTTCAGCGGCCTCCTGCCCGGAACGGCGGAGACCTACCACGCCGCGCGCCTTCGCCCGGTGCTGAACAGCGCCGAGGAAATCAAAGAGTGGGCCGACTATTGCGCGCGCACCGGCAAGGCGTTGCCGTGCGCGGTCCATATCGACAGCGGCATGAACCGGCTGGGACTGTCTGCCGCCGAGGTCGAGACCGTGGCCCCCGAAACCAGCCATTGGACAGCCTTGTCGCTGGCCCTGGTGATGAGCCATCTGGCCTGTGCCGACGACCCGTCCCATCGCAAGAACGATGTCCAGCGCCGCCTGTTCGAAACGCTCCGCGCAAAGCTGCCCAAGGCGCCGCGAGCCTCGCCAACTCCGCCGGCATTCTGTTGGGCTCAGACTACGCCTACGACCTCGTGCGGCCCGGCATCGCGCTTTACGGTGGACACCCGCAGCGGCGCGGACGAAACCCGTTCCGCCCCGTGGTTCATCTCAAAGGCCGCATCTTGCAGATACGCCAAGCCGAGCCCGGCGAAACGATCGGCTACGGCGCCACGCGGACCCTTCAACGCCCTTCGCGGGTCGCCGTCGTTTCCGTGGGCTATGCCGACGGCCTGTTCCGGGCGCTCTCCACCAAGGACGGCGAGGAGGGCCTCGTGGCGCGTATCGGATCGCATCCCGTGCCGATCTTGGGGCGGGTTTCCATGGATCTCATCACCGTGGACGTGACGGATGCCCCCGAAACCGAGGCGCGGCGGGGCGCGTGGATCGAGCTGCTCGGCTCCAATATCAGCGCCCACGAATTCGCCATGCATGCCGGCACCATCGATTACGAGGTCCTGACCAGCCTCGGCCAGCGCGCCACACGGCGCTATGTGGGCGGGTAGCGCGGACGCCATGGCCAAGACATCCAAAGCCTTTATCTGCCAGTCCTGCGGCGCGGTCGCGCCCCGCTGGTCCGGGAAGTGTGCGGCCTGCGGGGAATGGAACTCCCTGATCGAGGAAGCGGGCACGCCGACGAGCTCGCCTGCCCTCGTCGCCATCAAGGGGGGCAAAGGGCGTCTCGCCAAGTTCGAGACCCTGAGCGCCCAGAACGAAGACGCCCCGCGCATGAAGACCGGCATCGCCGAGCTCGACCGCGTGCTGGGCGGCGGCTTGGTTCCGGGCGCCGCGGTGCTGGTCGGCGGCGATCCCGGCATCGGCAAGTCGACGCTCCTGCTGCAAGGGGCGGCGGAACTCGCCCAGGACGGCGCGCGCGTTGTTTATCTCTCCGGCGAGGAAGCCCCGGCGCAGGTGCGCATGCGCGCCGCACGCTTAGGGATCGCCGAGGCCCCCGTGGCACTCGGCACCGAGACCAACATCGCCAATATCATCGCCACGCTCGGCAGCGGACCCGCCCCGGCGCTGGTCGTCATCGATTCCGTGCAGACCCTTTGGTCGGAAGGGATCGAATCGGCCCCCGGCACGATCTCCCAGCTGCGCGGCTGCGCCGCCGCCCTGATCAGCTACGCCAAGGCGAGCGGCGCAACCCTCGTCCTGGTCGGCCATGTCACCAAGGACGGGCAGATCGCAGGACCCAAGGTGATCGAGCACATGGTCGATACGGTGCT
>NZ_LPWD01000191.1 GCF_001723295.1 Methyloceanibacter marginalis | reverse complement strand
TTGGTGCGATTGTTGTTGCCGTAGCACACGAACACCGGCGCCCAGGTCGAGCCGGACATGGAGCCTTGCTTGATCAGGCGCTTGTAGCTGTTCACCGTCGGCGAGACGACGGCGCTGATGGCGGGCAGGTGCTTGAGGACGCCCGCGACGAATTGATAGCCGAGTTTCGACAACCCGCAGCCGCGCGGGTCGTCCGGGTCGGTGAAGAGGTTTTCGCCCGTGTCTGGGTTCGCCAGCGACATGTTGTAATGGGCGCCCGAGCCGGTGCGGTTGGCGAAAGGCTTGGGCATCCACGAGGCGAAATAGCCGTGCCGGCGCGCGATCGCGTTGGCCATCATCCGCAAGAATACGAAGCGGTCTGCCATGGTCATGGCGTCGGCGAAGCGGAAGTCGACCTCGAACTGGCCGTTGCCGTCTTCATGGTCGAAGGAATAGACGTCCCAGCCCAGCGCCTCCATGGCGTCCACCAGTTCCGACAGCCAGTGCAGGTTGTCCAGCGCGCCGTAGCTGTCGTAGCAGGGCTTTTCGAGCGTATCGCGCTCCGAGACGGGCACCGCACCGGCCGCGCTGTCCTTGAGCACGTAGAATTCGGCTTCCAATCCGAGATTCATCACATAGCCGAGATCGGCGGCCTTACGCGTGGCGCGCGCCAGGATGTTGCGGCTGCAAGCCTCGAAGGGCTTGCCCTCGCACCATAGGTTGCTCGCGAACCAGGCGACGTTTTTCTGCCAGGGCAGCACGATGCACGAGGCGGGATCGGGCCGCGCCGAGACCTCCTCGTCGCTCACGTCCTGGGGAACCCCGTCAAGCGCAGCACCCGTGTAGAGCTCCGAGCCGGCCATCATGTGTTCGAGATGCGCGAGCGGCACCATCTTGGTCTTCGACACGCCGTGCATGTCGGAGAAGCTTGCCATCAGAAACTCAACGCCCTCGGCGCCGAGCTGCTCGCGAAGTGAATTGAGATCTTTGACCGGTGTCAGCATTGAGACGCCCCCGGAAAGCGTTGCACACGGGACGCCATGCTAGACCACGCACTTGCGTGTTGAGAAATATATTTTCCGGGTGATGAAACGCGAAGTGCGAATGTCTCAGGCGTGAGCGCCTTTAAGGGCTCGCTGCCTTCATCAGATCGTCCCGCGCCTTCTCCAGATGGTCGGCCATCAGCGTCTGGGCCAGCTGCGCGTCGCGCACATGGATCGCCTGAAGAATGCTGCGATGCTGCCGGCTGTAATCGGCGATCACCCCCGGCGCAGGATCTTCTCCTTCATTGCGTCCCACTGCGCGTGGAGCCGCACATGATTGATCTGCCGATAGACGTTGATCAGAAGCGGATTGGCGGAGGCGCGTGCCAGCAGGAGATGAAACTCGCCGTCCCACTTGGAAAACTCGTCTTTGTCGCGTGTCGCTTCTGCGTGCGCCAGCACCTGGTCCATCTCATCGAGCGTACGCCGCGTGGCGTGCAACACCGCAAGGCGCGTGGTGAAAGGCTCCACCGCGAGACGCGCCTCGATGAGCTGTAGTGGACTCACCTCGTCGATAAGGTGCGCGGTGCGTTTGCCTGCGGAGACGGGGCCGCCGACGAAGGTGCCGCTGCCGAGACGGCGCGACACCAATCCCTCTTTCTCGAGCCTGTCCAGAGCTCGGCGCACCGTCGAGCGCGCGGCCTTGAATGTCTCGGCGAGTTGCCGTTCTGGCGGCAGCTTCTCGCCTTCGGAATAGGCCCCGGTCTCGATCGCGCGTTGCAGATAGGCGGAGATGGCGCTCACGCCCGAGATTGGTTTCGACAGCCGCGCAAGAACGGCGGCCGCCTCCCTCATGGGCTGATCGTTCACGATGGAGTCTCCTTTCCATCCGCATTATAACGAACCACTTTGGGCTCGTAAAGTGTTAATTGGTTTGCAATCGGGCTCTCATTATGCAGTAATGGTCGCAGTTAAGTGACAAAACGCTGGGCAGCGCAATGTCGTTCGACGTGCAATCTGGGTCTGTAGAGGACCAATTAGGGACCAATTCCTTGAAGGGAGCTGGTCTGCGATGACCCTCTCGGCCGCCAAATACGTCATCATCGGGGCCGGAATTCACGGCCTGAGCACCGCCTATCATCTCGCACAGCAACTGAAAGCGACCGGTCGTGGCACCGGTGCGGACGTTCTCGTCATTGACAAGGCGGGGATCGGTGCCGGCGCGTCGGGGATTGCCTGCGGCGTGGTCCGCAACAATTACTATCAGCCGGCCATGCGCGAGCTGATGGCCCATTCCGTCGGGGTGTGGGAAAGCGATCCCAAGGCCTACAGCTATCACCCGGTCGGCTACATGCAGATCAGCGCCGAGGTGATGCACGAGCAGGTCGGCACCATCTACGAGCAGCAAAAGCTGATCGGCTACGAGTCCGAGTTCATCGAGGGCACGGACGACTGCCAAAAATATATGATGGGCCTGTTCGACGATTGGCAGGCCAAGGGCATTACCTCGGTCCTGCATGAGAAGCGGGGTGGCTACGCCAACAACACCGCGTCTCTTTATGGCTTGGCCGGCAAGGCCGAAGCCGAAGGCGTGCGGATCGCCACCGGCGTCGAGGTCAAAGGCTTCGAGTACGGCTCGAATTCCGGCTCCGTCACCGGGGTCATCACCAACAAGGGAACCATTCCTTGTGAGACCGTGGTGGTGGGCGCCGGCCCCTGGGTCCTGAAGTTTTGGGAGATGCTTGATCTTCCGAAGGCCATCTCCGTCAAGGGCGCCGACGGCACCGTGCACGACGACGTGCCCATGTGGAAATTCTGGTGTCTGGAGGAAGGCACGCTCGGCGTCGATCCCGACATGCATAAGACCAATGACGGGCGCATGCCGCCTGTCATCCATGTCGATACAGATGCACCGCTTTATTCGGATGTGGACGGCTCGGTCATCACCGACAAGCTATGGGGCCTCTACTACAAGCCCGACTTCAATTTCGGCGGCATCCAGGGCGGTGCCTCGCCTTACAAAGTCGACCAAGATCCCGACCAGATCGCCATCGATCCCTATGGTCCGGACTCGCCCGACTTCATCGTCGGCGACAATTTCATTCACATGTGGTGCTCGATGCTGGCTCATTGCCAGAAGAGGTTCGAGGGGAAGATCTCGGCCTACAAGCACAAGGAAAAATCAGGCGGGCTCGGTTGTTTCACACCCGACAACTTCCCCGTCTTCGATACCTTCCGCGAGAACGTCTACATCATCGCCGACTCCAACCATGGCTATAAGATGATCGGCGTCGGCAAGCTCGTGGCGCAGGAGTTGATGGGAGAGAAGAGCAAGCTGCTGGAACCGTTCCGCTTCGAACGCTTCGCCAAGGGCGAGCTGCATCCGACCTCCAATAGTCCATTTCCGTGGAGTTGAGGGGAGATTCCGATGGATATCGTACGCTACGTAGACGATCCGGAACGCCAGGAGCTTGTGAAAGAAGTTCGCCGCAAGATCGACGAGCTTGGCATCGAATATCTCTATTTGCAGTTCATCTCGGTCACCGGCCGCATCATGGGCAAGGGCATTCCGGCCGACCATTGGGAAAGCGTCGCCAAGAAAGGCTTCCAGCTCGTTTATGGCGCCACGGTCAACCTCTTCCTCGACCGCCATGGCGAGTATCTCGGTTACGGCCCGGAGGCCGCCGAGCTCGTCGGCATTCCCGATCCCGAGACCTTCATGCAGCTGCCCTGGGACAAGCGCATCGCGCGCATGTACTGCACGCTGTTCCGCAACCGCGAGGAGAAGGAGAACCCGGGTGGGTTCCTGACCGCGGATTGCCGCGGCAATCTTCGCCGCCTCCACCAGGAGTTCCAAGCCAAGCACAACGGTCTGCAGCTGCGCATGGGCACCGAGCCGGAGATGATGTGGCTGAAGAAGGATGAGAACGGCAAGCCGAACGGCGGCTACTCCAATCCGTATTGCTACCACATCGATCAGTTCGAGAGCCTGCGCCCGGTCTACATGAAGGTTATGGAGTATGCCCGGAAGATGGGCCTCGACATGATCCAGGGCGACCACGAGGACGCGCCCGGTCAGCTTGAGCTGAACTGGATGTTCGACGACGTTCTGCGCAATGCCGACCGGCTGACGACCTACCGCCAGATTTGCGCGCAAGTTGCGCGCGAGTTCGGCATCATCGCCTGTTTCATGTCGAAGCCCTTCATGGGCGTGTCCGCCAATGGCTGCCACCACAACATGTCGCTGTGGCGCGGCGGCGAGGACAAGCTTCGCCCGACTGGCAACGACGCCAATAATCTGCCGGGTATGCCGCACAACTACATGTATGTGTCGGGGGGTGAGAACACCTTCATGCCCGATGGCGACGATTTGCAGTTGCCGGGCAAAGCGGGCCTGGCGGCGATCGGCGGCATTGTGCAGCACTTGCGTGCGCTGACCGCGGTCGGCTCGTCGACAGTGAACTCCTATCGCCGGCTTTGGGATACCGGGTTCTGGGCGCCGATCTTCGCCGACTGGGGCTTTCAGAATCGCACGACGGGCTTGCGTGTCTCCGCGCCCGGCCGGTTCGAGTACCGCTCGGTGGATTCGATGGTGAATCCGTATCTGATGGGCTCGACGATCCTCGCGGCCGCCGACGACGGCATCGACAACAATCTCGATCCGGGCCAGCCGGAAGAGCGCAACATTTACGAGGCGATCGAGGCCGGCAAGCAGGTCAAGAAGCTGCCGATGACGCTCGGCGAGGCTCTCGATGCCTTGGCCGCCGACAAGGTCGTGCAGCGCGGCATGCCGGGCGAGATGTACCGCCTCTATGACCAGTACAAACGGGACGAGTGGGAGCGCTTCAACCACACCGTCACCGAATGGGATGTCGAGACCTATCTCGACTGCCTGCCGTAGGCGGGCAGCAAGCCGCGCTCGACCGGGCGCTGGCGGCGGAAACAAGGAGGAATAAGAATATGTGCGGGATTGCCGGAGTGATTCATCGCGGCCAGGCCGTGGGCGTTGGCCAGGAAATGACGGCGATGCTCCAGAGCTTGAGCACCGCGGCCCCGACTCGACCGGGTTCGCCGTTTACGGCGTCACCAAGCCCGAAGAGTACGTCATGCGCTTGAAGCTTGCGGAAGCCGACGACCTGAAGACGGATCACAAGATCCGCGACAAGATCAGAGAGCGCCAGGGTCTGGTCGACAACAGGCTGTCGGAACTCGGTGTTGAGACCGTCGAGGTGGAGCAGCCCAGGCCCTATGCGTTCCGCTATCGCCTGCGCTATTCCGGCGACACCAAGCAACTCGCCACGGATATCGAGCAGATCGAGGGCGCCGAGGTCCTGTCCTTCGGCCATGCGCTCGAGCTGATCAAGGATCTCGGCGACGCGACCCAGGTCTCCCAGAACTACGGTCTCGGCGATTTCCGCGGAACGCACGCCATCGGCCACACGCGCATGGCGACGGAGTCCGATGTCGATATCCGTTCCGCGCATCCCTACTGGGCCTATCCGTACAACGACATCTCCGTCGTCCATAACGGTCAGATCACCAATTACTGGATCATGCGTCGCGAGATGGAGCGTCTCGGCCACCGCTTCATGTCGAACTGCGATTCCGAGCTGCTCGCGGTCTACACCGCCAACAACCTGGAACAGGGCGCGACTCTGGAAGATTCGCTGAAGGCCTCCATCAAGGAGATCGATGGCGTCTTCACCTATCTCGTCGCCACCGATAAGGAGCTTGGGCTCGCCAAGGACACCATGGCCGCCAAGCCCATGGTTCTCTACGAAAGCGACGATATCGTCGCGCTCGCGTCCGAAGAGGTGGCGATCCGCGCCATCGTCCCGCGCGAGATCGACACGTCTGACCCCTATGATGAGGAGGTGCGGGTATGGCAGCGCTAACGCGAGCGGCTCCGACCAAGCAGGAGCTGAAGTCCCATGAAATGGGCATGCACACCGAGCAGCTCACCGGCCGCACCCAACAGGTCTTCTTCGACATCGATCTGAACGAACCGCATCACGGGTTCGGGCTGCCCGATACCTTCGATGTCGATTTCAACAAGCGCGGCGAGATCGACGCCTCCAACATGGACGCGAAGCAGGTCAATTTGCGCATTCGCGATATGATGAAGGAAGGCTACGGCACCATCGTGCTGAAGAACCCAGGCGCCAAGCACTCCATGGCCGTGGGCATTCTCAATCGCCTCAACCTGATCATCGAGGGCTCGCTCGGCTATTTCGGCCTCGGCCTGCTCGATGGGCCGAACGTCCGCATCTCCGGCCGTGTGGGCTGGTCCTGCGGTGAGAACCTGATGAGCGGGACCATTCTCATCGAGAAGAATGCCGGCTCTCAGTTCGGTGCCGCCCTCCGCGGCGGGGATCTCGTCTGCAAGGGCGATGTCGGATCGCGTACGGGCATCGACATGAAGGGCGGAAACATCATTGTCGGCGGCAACACGGGCGCCTTCACCGGCTTCATGATGCAGCGTGGCCGCATGGTGCTCTGCGGAAACGCCGGAAAGAACCTCGGCGACTCCATGTATGACGGCGTCATCTTCATCGCCGGCGAGCCGCAAAGCCTCGGCGTCGACGCCGTCTGGGGCGAGATGACCGATCTCGACCGCGGTTGGTTGGCGGAGAAGCTCAAGAAGTACGACGTCATGCCGAAGGGTGGCATCGACTCCTTCCGCAAGATTGTCGCCGGCAAGCAGCTCTGGAACTACGACAATCTGGAGCCGACCGAGAAGAAAATGGTGCTGTAGAGGGAAGAGCTGGGCAATGGCAAAGACCAAAAAACAGAAAGCAAACGGTACGCGGGAACCTGCCGAGGCGGCCCGCTTCCTTCTCGCAAGAGCCAGATCTTCACGCCGGAGGTCATCAACGACATCCATGTGAAGGCCGAGCTCGGCCGCTACCGCATGCGCGGCTTCTCGCTGTTCAAGAAGATCCCTCATTGGGACGATCTGACGTTCCTGCCGGGAACGCTGACGCGGTTCGTCATCGAGGGCTACCGCGAGAAGTGCGACACCAAGACGGTGATCGGGCCCCAGGCGAAGCGCCCCATGGAGCTCGATATCCCGGTCTATGTGACGGGCATGAGCTTCGGCGCGCTGTCCTACGAAGCCAAGATCGCGCTCGCCCGCGGCGCCACCATGGCGGGCTCGGCGACCTGCTCGGGCGAGGGCGGCATGATCCCCGACGAGCGGCGCTATTCGTCGAAATGGCTCTATCAGTGCATTCAGTCGCGCTACGGCTTTAATCCGCACCATCTGCGGCTGGCGGACGCCTGCGAATTCTTCATCGGCCAAGGCTGCAAGGTGGGCCTCGGCGGCCACTTGATGGGCCAGAAGGTCACCGACCAGGTGGCCGAGATGCGCTCGCTCCCCGCCGGCATCGACCAGCGCTCGCCGGCGCGACACCCGGACTGGCTCGGCCCGGACGATCTCGCGCTCAAGATCGAGGAGATCCGCGAGGCCACCAACTGGGAAATTCCGATTCAGCTGAAGCTCGGCGCCGCGCGCGTCTATGACGACGTGCGCATGGCGGCGAAGTGCGGCCCCGACTCCATCTATATCGACGGTATGGAGGGCTCGACCGGCGCCGGTCCGCACATCGCCACGGAAGACACCGGCGTTCCCGGTATCG
>NZ_LPWD01000190.1 GCF_001723295.1 Methyloceanibacter marginalis | reverse complement strand
TCCGCGGACTATTCGAGGAGTTCGGCGGCGGCAAGCCGGTGACGCCGAAATTCCCGCGCATCCCTTATTCGGAGTCGATGCACAAATACGGCACCGACAAACCGGACCTGCGCAATCCGATCGAGATGCAGGACGTGACCGAGCATTTCCGCGATTCGGGCTTCAAGATCTTCGCCGGCATGATCGAGATGGACGTGAACACGCGCGTCTGGGCGATCCCCGGAAAGGGCGGCGGATCTCGCGCGGTATGCGACCGCATGAATGCCTGGGCCCAGGGCGAAGGTCAGCCGGGCATGGCTTACATCTTCTGGCGCGACGGCGAGGGGGCCGGGCCCGTGGCCAAGAATATCGGGCCTGAGCGCACGCAAGCCATCCGCGAGCAGCTCGGACTCGGCGACGGCGATGCGGTGTTCTTCGTCGCTGGACTGCCAAAGGAGTTTGCCGATTTCGCTGCGCGCGCCCGGGTCAAGATCGGCAATGATCTCGATCTCACAAAGAAGGATTGCTTCGATTTCTGCTGGATCGTCGATTTCCCGATGTTCGAGTGGAACGAGGACGAGAAGAAGATCGACTTCTCGCACAATCCGTTTTCCATGCCGCAAGGCGGGCTCGAGGCACTGGACACGATGAAGCCGGACGAAATCCTGGCCTATCAGTACGACCTCGTGTGCAACGGGGTTGAGCTCTCATCGGGCGCGATCCGGAATCACAAGCCGGAGATCATGGAGAAGGCCTTCGCCATCGCCGGCTATCCGAAGGAAGAGCTGGAGCAGCGCTTCGGCGGCATGTTGCGCGCGTTGCAATACGGCGCGCCGCCCCATGGCGGCATCGCGCCGGGCATCGACCGCATGGTCATGCTGCTCTGCGGCGAGGACAACCTCCGTCAGGTGGTCATGTTCCCGATGAACCAGCAGGCGGAAGATCTGCTGATGGGCGCCCCGTCCGAAGTCTCGCCCGAGCAGCTCAAAGAGCTGAACATCCGTATCGCGCTGCCACCCAAGGCGAAAAGCAAGGACTAGCGGACCCGCCCGGATGTTCGGTCCAAGGCAAGCTTGGCCCGCGCCTCCAGAGTTTCGAGATCCTGCTTCTGGGCAATGTTCCGGCGTCCCGTATCCAGCACGATCCCGATCTGCTTTTCGAGAACGGCACGTTGGGCCTCGTCCGCGCGTGGCATGAGTTGGCCCATGCTCTCCACCAGCCTGATGAGCACCGCGGTCTGATCTTGCGCGTTCTGGCGGATCTGCCTGAAAGCCTCCTCGACGATGTCAGCAAAGGTGGAGCGTGGCGCCAGCAGACGCACGCGGTCGTCTTCGTCCGTCCACACCCATTGGGGCATGCCCCGCTTCATGATCTTGGCGAGCGACGTTGTCAGCCGGTCGATCACCGCCATCGCCGTGAAGGGGTCGCTGATGCTCGGGGAGAGGGCCCGTAAGGCGACTTCGACCAGTTGCCGGATCGAGGTCTCCAAATCCTGGATCGAGGTGCGCTCCCCGCTCAGGGAAACGCAGTCCTCGATCTTCTTATGGGCCTCGTCAGCGGAGGCTGGTTCGATCCAGGCGAAGGTCGTGCCTTCGACAAGGTGGCGTCCGGGCTTGAAGGCGAGCTCGATGACCGCATCGGCCTCGCGTGCGATCTCCACCAGGCCGTGATAGTTCACCGTCTGCACGTATCCACTTTTGTGAAGCTCCAAGGGCGTGCCCGATTTGGCTGGGCTCTTGTCCGGCTTACTCGCTTGGTTGGAATTGGACTCCGGTAGGAGCCGCTTGATGTCATCGTCCAGCGCCTCGCCGACGCGGTCGATCGTATTGTCGGCGATGATCGAACTCGCGAGGTGATGCACGAAGATCAGCAGCGCGACGAGGCAGAGCAGCACGAGAACGGTGCCGCCCGTTACCGCGAGGTTGGGAACGGAGTCCGTCCCGCCATAGGTCGTGCGCAGCACGAGCAGCAGATAGACCACCGTTGCGACAAACAGGCCGAGCGTTGCTTGGGTGCGGCGGTCGGCCATGAAGCTGCGGATGAGGCGGGGCCCGAGCTGTTGCGCCGCAAGCGTCAGCACGACCATGGTGATGGAAACCACCAAAGTTGCCATGGTGATCATGGCGGTGACGAGATTGGAGAGGAATTGCGGGGCCGCCTCCGCGTCGCCGCTATACAGGAACCACACCGGATCGTCGCCCTGACGGACCGGGATGTGCACGGCGAGGATCGCGGCGGCGCGGCCAGCGCCACCATAAGGAGCGGCAGCGCCCAAAGGCTCGAGCGCACATCGTGCCAAATCTTGAAAAGCCGCGGAAACATGCACGACGCCTTGTGACAAACGAACCCAAATCCGTTCGAGCGTCTGTCTTAGGGCAACCTGAAAGGTCCGGCTAGGGCTCGGCGCGTTTTCGCGAGGGAGATCTCGGGCGGCGAAGAAGATTCGCGTCAAATGCATGACACCCCTGACGCAGCACGCGTTTCGCGTTTAACATGCGCCTGGGCACATGGACGGTGGGACGTTCCAAATCAAAAGACTGCAAGAGTCCGGCGTGCGGCTCGCCGGCTGAGGGAGGGCCTCTTTCCTGTTTGATGGGTTGAAAGGACAAGGGACCATGACTTTTGGCGAGCACGTTTTTCTCTATTGCGAGCGCGGAACCAACGAAGCGCTCTGGGCCGAGCCGATAAACGCCATATCGAATGCCGGCTTCCTTCTCGCCGCGCTGATCTTCTGGCAGCTCATTCTGTGGCGCCCCCGGGACGAGCGCAGCGCCGACCACTATCTCCTCGTGGCGCTCACCTTCCTCATCGGCTTTGGCAGCCTCGCGTTCCATCTTTTTGCCGACGAGGGGACGGCGCTGGCCGACGTGATCCCGATCGGCCTGTTCATGCTGGTCTATCTCGGCTTTGCGCTGAATCGCTTTTTGAGCGTGCCGCCGGGGTGGACCGTGTTGCTCGTCTTGGTCTTCGCTGGCCTCGTGGGCGCGGCCATGCAGGTCCATTGCTGGGACGGCGGGATCGGCCTGCCGGGGGCGGCGCCGGACGCCAAGCCTTGCCTGAACGGCAGCATGGCCTATCTGCCGGCGCTCGGTGCGCTCATCATCGTCGGCATGGTCGCCGCGGAGCGGCATCACAAGGCCGCGCCCTACATCTTGGCAGCGGCTGTCGTCTTCGCGGTCTCGATCATCCTGCGTTCGGTCGATCTCGCGTTCTGCGACCGGCTGGTGATTGACGAGCGGAATGTCGGGACCCATTTCATCTGGCATCTGCTCAACGCCGTGGTCATCTTCCTGCTGCTCAGGGCAAGCCTCGAGACGGGGGCAAAGGAGGTGACGGTCACGACCGTGCCTGCGCCCGCGCCGGTCCCCACGCCCGTGGAGGCGGTCCCCGCGAAGAACGAGCTCAAGGAGAGCCCGGAAGTGGCCTCGGCCGGCGAGGAAGCGGCGGTGAAAGCGGCAGAGCCTAAACCTGAACCGGAGCCGGAACCTGAGCCCGAACCGGAACCTGAGGCCGAGCCTGAGCCTGAGCCTGAGCCTGAGCCCGAACCGGAACCTGAGGAGAAGAAGCCGGAGGCAGGCGACACGCCCGAGGCCGAGCCGGAAGACGGGCTGGAGGAAGAAGAGCTGGAGCCTAAAGCCGAGGAGGAAGCCCCGGCGCCAAGACGGGCAGGGGAAAGAAGAAGCCGACCTCTCCCGCCTAGTCTCGGTCTTCAGAAAGCGCTCGCCTCAATAAAATGCTAGGGCGCTATCGTTAGACTTTCCGTCGCGATAGCGCTCTAGTGACGCGCTCCGCGCGCGGGGATGCGGACGTGGTGGAACTGGTAGACACACAGGACTTAAAATCCTGAGGGGGGCAACCCCCGTGCGGGTTCGACTCCCGCCGTCCGCACCAATCGCCCCTTTCTCGACCGACGTCGCCCGAAGCGAAAAACGCTAGGCGATGCGTATTTGCGCTTCCATGTCCGAGGCGAAGAACACAAGTTCTTTGCCCATCGCCTTGGCCCGATACATGGCGGCGTCGGCGTTGCGCAGTGCGTCCTCGGGCGTCCACCATCTTCGGGGATCAGCGCGACACCGGCCGCCATGCCGATTTCATGTGTGTGCTTGCCGGCGCGGATGGGGGCGGTGAGGCTCTGCACGAAACGCATGCCGATGGTGCGGGCGGACTCGCGGGTCACGTGGTAGGCGAGCACGGCAAATTCGTCGCCGCCGATACGGGCGATGAGATCGCTTGGCCGGGAGGCCGAGCGGAAGCGATCGGCGACGATCTCCAGGACTTGATCGCCGACCGTGTGGCCGTACGCGTCGTTGACCGACTTGAAGCCGTTCAGATCCATGAGGTAGAGCGCGTGCTCGGTGCTGTCGGTGGGCGGCGCTTTGACCGCCGCGGTTAGGGCTTCCATGAGCGCGCGGCGATTGAGCAGGCCGGTGAGGGGATCCTGCACGGCCAGCGCCGTGAGGTGTCGCAACTCGACCTCCGCGACCGACCTTAGCGAGGCGTCGCTGCGCTGCTCGTTAAGACGCCGTAAGACAAAGGCGAACAGACAGGCGATCAGCAGCGTCGTCAGGAAAAGCGCCTCGGCTATCGAAATCTGGAGCTGCTCCTCGCTCAAGCTCTCCATGAAGTAGAAGAGGTCGTACTGAAGCGCGAGCAGGAGCGCCGCGAGCATCAGGACGAACATGAGCAGCGCATCCTGCACGCTGGTGCGCGGATTTCTGGCGATCGCCTTGGTGAGCATCCGAGGTGTGAAGCTGTCCACGATCTTTCCCCGTCGAAATCCCGGCGGAGCGTAGCGGCAAGGGCCCGGAAATGGAAATCGAACTTTAGACGATCGGGCGCGTTTTCGCGTTTTTCGAGCGTTCCCGGCGAATTCAACCGCCGCGATCCGTGCGCCTTCCAGATCGACAAGAAGCCGCACCCCTCGTAGGCTGACCTCCATCAGCGGCCGCTAAGAGCCGCTCCGAGGATGAGGGAGAGCCGGGTATGAACGAACAGCCGAAACGCGAGACCTTTTTCGGGGGATGCCCCCACGACTGCCCCGACACCTGCGCCATGATCTACGAGGTCGAGGACGGCAAGCTCGTCGAGGTCAGGGGAAACAAGGAGCACCCCATGACGCGGGGCGGGCTCTGCGTGAAGCTCAAGGACTATCACGACCATCATTACAACCCGGACCGTTTGCTCCATCCCTTGCGGCGCGTCGGCCCGAAGGGCTCACGCCAGTTCGAGCGCATCTCCTGGGACGATGCGATCGCCGAGATCGCCACGCGGTGGAAGGACATCATCGCCAAGCACGGCTCTCAGGCGATCATGCCCTACAGCTATCTCGGCAATGAGGGCTTGGTGCAGGGGCTCACCTGCGGCGACGCCTTTTTCAACCGGCTCGGCACCACGGTGAACGAGAAGACGTTCTGCGCCTCGGGCTCCTCGACCGCGTGGCTGCTCACGGTCGGGCCGACGGGCGGCGTCGATCCGGAGAGCTTCACGCACTCCAAATACATCGTGATCTGGGCCTGCAACTCGATTTCCACCAATTTGCATCACTGGCCGTTCGTGCTCGAGGCGCAAAAGAAGGGCGCCAAGGTCGTGGTGATCGACTCGTATCGTTCGCGTACGGCGAAAGCCGCCGACTGGCATATTGCGCCGAAGCCGGGCACGGACGCGGCGTTGGCCATGGGCATCATCGCCGCCCTGATCCGGGGCGGCTATGTGGACGACGCATGGGTCAACGCGCACACGGTAGGCTTTCCGGAGCTGGCCAAGCGCGCGCTCGACTTCACACCGGACTATGTGGAGGCGGTGACCGGCGTGCCGGCTCAAGACGTCGCCCAGTTCGCTCGCGAGTTCGCCACCGTCCAGCCGTCGATCCGCATGGGTGTGGCGCTCGAGCGGCACGCAGGCGGCGGCCAGACCATCCGCGCCGTCTGCGCGATCCCGGCACTCGCCGGCTCGTGGCGTCACGTGGGCGGCGGGCTGCTGCAGATGCCATTGTGGGAGTTCCCAGTGGACTGGGCGAAAGTATCGCGCCCCGACTACATCCGCCCCGGAACCCGGGTGGTGAACAACCTGCAGCTCGGCCGCGCACTTACGGGCGGTATGCAGCTCGATCCGCCGGTCATGGGGCTCTTTGTCTACAACACCAATCCGGTGAGCCAGGCGCCTGAGACCAACCGGATCGTCGAAGGATTGTCGCGGGAGGACTTATTCTTCGTGGCCGCCGAGCATTTCATCACCGACACGGCGGCCTATGCCGACATCATCTTGCCGGCGACCATGGCGGGCGAGCACGACGACATGATGTTCTCGTGGGGCCATTTCTATCTGACTCTCAATGAGAAGGCGATCGAACCCCGAGGCGAGGCGAACTCGAACGCCGAGATCTTCCGGCTGCTTTCGAAGGCCTTCGGCTTTGATGACGACCCGCGCTTCACCATGAGCGACATGGAGCTCGCCGCGCATTACATCCAATGGGATGCGCCCCAGATGGGTGGCATCGACATGGAGTATTTCCGCAAGCATGGGTATTTCCATCTCGCCGTGGGCACGCCTGACGACCGGCTACCGCACGCGAACGGCAATTTCCCGACGCCGTCCGGCAAGGTGGAATTCATGGTCGAGGACGCCAAGAACTTCGTCGCGCCGCCATTCCGCATGATGTACGAGGAGAACCAGTCAGGCGAGGACGTCGATCCGCTGCCCGGTTACATGCCGCCGCGGGAGAGCGCAGAGACCAATCCCAATCTCGCCGAGCACTATCCGCTGAACATCATCTCACCGAAGAGCCATGGCTTCTTGAACTCGTGCTACGCCAACGAGGAGCACAAGATCAAAGGGCAGGGCGAGCAGTTCGTGCTGATCAGCCCGAAGGATGCCGAGTCACGGTCGATCCGCGAAGGCGATCCGGTCCGGGTGTTCAACGGAAGAGGCGACTTCGAGGGTCTCGCGCGCGTCACCGACGACGTGGGCGAGGGGGTGATCGTGGCGACGCTCGGCTATTGGCGGAGCCTCAACCGTTCGGACGGGTCGGTGAATTCGATTTCCTCGGACGAGTTCTGCAGCCTCGGCCGGGCGCCGACCTTCTCCGACAACCTCGTTCAGGTCATGCGGGTGAACTAGGGCGCTACGGCGCCGCGGGGGCGGCCTTGGCGGAGATCTCCTGGAGGGCGGTAAAGCCCTCGAACTCGGGATGGCCGAGATAGAGCGGCTTGCCCTCACCGGCGCGCGCATGGGCCTTTCGGAAGGCTTCCGATCGTGTCCAGGCCTCGAAGTCTCCCTGCGAGCGCCATAGGCTGTGGGAGGCGTAAAGCACATGGTCGTCGCGCTCGGGGCCTTTCAGGAGCTGGAACTCGAGGAACCCCGGGACGTCTTCCAGATGAGTCTCACGGCTGAGCCAGACCTGCTCGAAGGCGCTTTCCGCGCCCTTCTTCACTTTGAACCGGTTCATGGCAATGAACATGATGCACTCCGTACAGTGAATAGCTTGCATTTGATGTTGGGCCGAATGGCCGGAACCCTAGGGGAGCGGGCGCCATTTGTCCCGTGTGAGTTTTCGGAACAGTGCTTAAGCCCCTGAAAGTTCTGACCTCGATCAAGGCGTGACAAGGCGTCCCAGATGTCTATGGCTCGAAACGCTGGCGGTCACGCTATCCGCTTCCCATCTAAGAGTCCTTCATACTGCTTCCGCCCGCCAATGGAGCTACCCATGAACAAGCCCTTGACCCCAAAAGAACGTCAAAAAGTGAAACTCGACACGCCGACCGATCTCGGCTCAAACGCGACGCGCGACATCTCCGGCGCACTGAACGCGCTGCTTGCCGACGTGTTCGCGCTCTACATGAAGACCAAGAATTTTCACTGGCACGTGAGCGGCCCGCATTTTCGTAGCCTCCATCTCTTGTTCGACGAGCACGGGGATCAGATCTTCGCCATGACCGACGAGATCGCCGAGCGCGTCCGCAAGATCGGCGGCACGACGCTGCGCTCCATCGGCAACATCGCGCGGCTCCAGCGCATCTCCGACAACGACGCAGAGTATGTGGACCCGCTCGACATGGTGGCGGAACTCGGCCAGGACAATCAGGCGCTGATTGCCAGCATGCGCCAGGTCCATGAACTTTGCGATGAAGAGAATGACGTGGCGACCGCGAGCCTGCTTGAGAATTGGATCGACGAAGCCGAGAGGCGCGTCTGGTTCCTGTTCGAGACCAGTCGGGCCGGGGACCCGGGCCACTAAGCGCAATCGGGTTCAGAGCTTTCCGCTTGCGGACCGTCGATCACGGCCCAACCGGCTTGACGGCCCGTAGGCGGCAACTGTTTGCGGACATCTTTGTCGCAGAGGATGTGCGCCTTCGCGACCATGAGGGCCGTGACCGGCGCTGTTAGAAAAAGGAACGTCGTGATCAAGAACTCGTGGATCGAGAGCTCGCCCCGCTCCAGCAGGAAGAAGAGCATCGAAGCAATCAGCAGCGAGCCGATGCCGAGCGTTGTCGCCTTGGTAGGCCCGTGAAGCCGCCGCATCAAGTCGGGCAGCTTGGCGAGTCCCAGCGAACCGACAAACAGGAAGAACGCCGATAGGCAGATCAAGGCCGCAATTGCGAATTCGCCAATACCGGTCATCGGCTACTCCATTACGTTTCCGCGCAAAAGATATTTGCAGTAGGCGACGGTCGTGAGGAAACCGACCATCGCGAACAACAGCGCCGCTTCGAAATAGATTTCAGTTCCGTAGTAGATCCCGGTTAGGACCACGAGGGCGATGGCGTTGATCACGAGCGTGTCGAGCGCCAGGACGCGGGTTTGTGTATCCGGGCCCACCAGCAGGCGGTAGACGTTCAGGAGCATCGCCGCACCGATGGCGAACGCGGCGATTGTGCACGAAAGCGCGATCATTTCTCGAAAATCCTCTTAAGTCTGGTTTCATAGCGCGACTTGATGGTGGCCACTGTGGCCTCGGCATCGTCCGTCTCGAGGCAATGCACGAGCAGCGCGCGCCCGTCACCGCTTAGATCGGCGCTGACCGTACCCGGGGTCATGGTGATCGTGCCGGCGAGCGCGGTGATGGCCTCTGGCGTTCTGAGGTCAAGCGGCACGGTCACGAAGCGGGAGCGGAGCGAATCACCACGGCGGAACAAGATCAGATAGGCCACCTGGAAATTGGCAACGACGATGTCCCAGAGAACAATGGCGGCATACTCCACAATTGCGAGAGGGCTCCCGATATGCGGACGGGAAGGCCAATACGGGCTCGTTAATATTGGAATCGCCACGCCGAGTATCGCGCCAAGGACGACCGAGCCCCAAGAGAAGCCGCTGAGGAAAATCCACACGACGACGATAAGGAGTGTCAGGAGCGGGTGAGGCATCAAGCGCTTCAACATGTTCAGTGTCCCGTCGATGGCATGACGTTTCCTGCCGAGTTTAGCACGGCGTCGATATAGCCCGCCGGGTCGAGTGCCTGCTCGGCCGCCGCTTGGAACGCGTCCACGGCCGGCCCGGCGAAAATGGACAAGAGCGCAATGGCGCCGACGAGCACGGCCACAACGACGACCGGAGAGATGGGTGCCGTGTCCAATGTCGGTCCGGTGGTCCGGCCTTCGGTGTTCCAGAAGACGACGCTGCCGGCGCGGGCGAAGGCGATCGTCATCATCAACGACGCGCCGAGTACGAAAAACCAGATTAGGCTGGCTTGCGGATTTTCATAAGCCGCATCGAGCACCATGAGCTTGCCGATGAAGCCGGAGAGCGGCGGGAGGCCCACGGCAGCCAGCGCCGTAAGGAAAAAGAGAGCGCCGAGGAGCGGAGCCTGGCTGATTGGGTGGCCCGGAACGAGCGCCGCGCCCTTCTCCACGCGCCGCGTGGCTATCAGGTCCACGATTAAAAAGAGCGCGGCGCCGGTGAGCGTGCTGTGCACGAGGTAGTAGAGCGCCGTCGTCAAACCATCGACGTCGAACAGTCCGATGGCGATGAGCAGCGTGCCCATGGAGGCGATGATGTTGAAGGAAGCGAGGTCGAGCAGGGTGCGGCTGGCGAGGAGGCCGATGGCGCCAATGAGGAGCGTTGCCAGCGCGGCGGCAGAATCCACGGCACGGCCACGCCTGCGAGCGCGCCGGCATCGGCACCGAAGATCGTGCCGAAGATACGAATGATCGCATAGGCCCCGACCTTGGTCATGATGGCGAAGAGAGCAGCGACCGGTGCGGAAGCGGCGGAATAGGTGCCGGGCACCACCAATGCAGAGGCACGAAGGCTGCCTTGATGGCGAAGACCAGGAACAGAAGCAGGGCGCCGGTGCGTAGCAGCGCTTCGTTTCCGGCGGCGACTTGGGGCACCTTGACGGCAAGATCGGCCATATTGAGCGTTCCGGTGATGCCATAGATCAGCCGATGGCGATCAGGAACAGCGTCGAGGCCACGAGGTTGATCGCGACGTATTGAAAGCCTGCCCCCAATCGGCGCGCGCCGCCGCCATGGAGCATGAGCCCATAGGACGCGATCAGCATCACCTCGAAGAACACGAACAGGTTGAAAATGTCGCCGGTGAGGAACGCCCCGCTCAGGCCCAGCAGCTGGAATTGAAACAGCGCGTGGAAGTGGCGCCCCCGGCGTCCATCCCGCCACCGGCCGTAGACAAG
>NZ_LPWD01000189.1 GCF_001723295.1 Methyloceanibacter marginalis | reverse complement strand
TGGCGGCCCAGACGCAGGCGACCTCTCAGCCCGGCGCCCCGCAGGGCGACGCGCCGAACGGCGGCAGCCGGCCGCAGACGCCGCTGGCATTCGGATTCCGACGAAGAGGGCTCCGAATCCGAGGAATCGGAAGCTGGTGGGCAGGGCGGCGATGAGCAGAGCGGCGGCGGACAAGGCGGTGGTGGACACGGCGGCGGCAGCCAGGACCGCCAGCGCCATGAAGGAAACCGCGAGCATCATGCCGGCGGACGTGGCCGTGGTCGCGGCCGTCAGGGCGGCAACGGCGCCGACAATGTGCGCGATGCCAATGGCGCCGAGCCGGCGGAAGCGACAGGCTCCGACGAAAGCGAGAATGCTCCCGACACGGTGAGCTAGGCGCCAGGTTCTTCGGGTTAACGGATTCCCTTACGCGCTATGGCGCGGTCTGTTTGGCCTGCTCGGCGTCGGGCACGGGCTCGTGCGTCTGCTTGAGCACGCTTTCGACCTCGCGCATCAAGGGATGATCGATCCCCGCCTCGCGCATCTCGGCGAAGTCGGCGACCACCAAGTCGTTCCAGGACGTGCCGGAATGCGCATCGTTCGCGCCGCGATATTTGAGATAGAGCGTCCGGGCCTCATCCTCGCGGCCGAGCATCATGAGCGCGTGCGCGCGATTCGTGTGAAACCAGAGGATGTCGGGGTCATGCCCGATCGCTCCGTCGGCGGCCTCGAGCGCCTTCGCGAAATGCTGCGCTAGGAGGAATTCATACGACAAGCTGCCAAGACCGGCCACGCTGCGGTCGAGGTCCTCGCGCCACTGCGGGTTATCGCGGCCTTTCTCCTGGAGCGCGTCGAGAACTGCGAACTCTTCCAGGCTGGCCGCGAAGGCCTCGTCGTAACGCTCCTGCCTTCTCAACTCGCGCGATATTCGGTTCTGGGCGAGATACAAGTCGCGCTGCCACTCCAAGCTCTCCTGGTCGGCCTTGACCAGCCGGACTCGAAGGGCGAGGGCCTTTTCGAAGGCCGCAAGAGCGCCCGCGCGGTCGCCGATGGCCGCGAGGGCGTCTCCGATCTTGATTTGAGATATCGAGACATTCCGCTGGCGCCTTGGATTGTTCGGAGCGTTCTTCGCCAGGATCTCTCTGACCGCCAAGCTTCTTTGATACACCTCCAGGCTTCGGCGTGCTTGCCTTGCACGAAAAGGATGTCGCCGATCGAATCCAGCGAGAAGGTGAGATCCTGATACCAGGTGGGGTTCTTTGGGTAAGCCTGCGTCAGCGTCTCCATAATCTCCAAGCTTCGCCGATAGGCCTGCAAGGCTTGTGAGAGGTCGTCCTGTTTTTGCAGTGTCAGTCCGATCTTCCTTTGGACGGAGGCCAAGTCGCGCTGCCAAGTGGTATTGCTCTGGTCGTCCTTCGCGAGACGTTCAATGACCTTCAGGGCCTCCCGATACTGTAGAAGCGCTCCGGCGTAGTCCCCCTTGAACCGCAGCGCTTCTGCAAGCTTCATGCGGGATATGGCCAAGTCGCGCTGACAAGCGGCATTTCTCGGGTCGCTCTTGCATAGCTTTTCGCGAATGGCGAGGCTGTCGCCGTAAACCTTCAACGCTTCACCGAGTTTCCAGGTCGCTCGAAGGACGTCACCGAGTCTTTCGTACGAAATGGAAAGGCTGTACTGGTGCGACGCGTTGGTCGGGTCGGCAGTGGCAAGTCGCTCGCGAATTCCGAAGCTTTTCTCGTAGGCTTCTTGTGCCAAGGCAAACTTGCCCTGATCGCGCAGAACGTCGCCGACCTGATCGTAGACAATGGCCACGCCGTCTTGCTGCTTTGCGTCGTCCGGCTTGTCCTCGGCAAGACGCAGCATGATGTCGAGGCTCTGGCGATAAGCCTGCAACGCCCTGTCCAAGAGGCCTCGCGCTTCCAGCACCTCTCCGGCCCTGTCGTAGGAGATGGCGAGCCCACGTGACCAATCGATGTTGTTGGGTTTGGCTTTGACAAGCTGCTCTCTGAGCTCAAGTCCGGTTCTGTAGTAGTCCAGAGCCTCGCTCAGCCTGCCTTGCTCGCGCAGAGCATCGCCTACCCTGTCCGACGCCACGGCCACATCGCGCAAAAGTCTATGGTTGTCACCATGCGCCTTGGTCAGCTTGGCGACGACGTCAAATGCACTCTTGTAATAGTCGAGGGCCTCGGGGAGATCGCCCTGTGCTTTGAAGACTTTACCCTTCTCGATCAGCGCGGCGCAAACAGCATCTGGTACTCCGTGTTGTCCGGGGCCGACGGGGCAAGGTTCGTCATGATCTCCAGCGCGGCGTCCGAGCGCGTGTTCTGCTTTGTCGTGTCGCCAAGCGCCTCGTAGTTGCGCGCGAACTGGATCAGCATCCAGGCTTTTTGGAAGCGCAGCTCGGGCGTCGGCCTCCCTAACAGCGCCATGTTGTCGAACAGGCCTTCCGCCTTGCTGAGCAGGGCGAGGGTCGCCTTGCGCGGGACGCCAAAGGTCTCGGCCTGTGAGACGGCCGTATTCACGATCTCGGTGGTTGTCTTGAGCGTGGCGGTGAGGAAAGCCTCGTTGGTCTTGAGCTGCTGCCAGGCATAGACGGCGCTGCCGGAGGCGAGCACGACCAGCAGCGCGAGCACGGCGGCAATGCCGTTGCGGACGCGCCCTTTGCGGCGGCGGTCGCGTTCGGCACGGCGGAAGATGTCGTCGGAGGAGACGCCGAGGAGTCCGGCGATGACCTTGGCCAGCGCGAGCTGCTTTCCGTCGCCCGCCTCGCGCGCGTCGGCCGCCAGCATCTCGACCGGCTCATCGGTGATCCGGCCCTGGTCATCGAGCTTGTATTTGAGCGATGGCGGGAAGCACTCGGTGTCCGGATCGCCGGGCGTGCCGCCGACGATCAGCGGGATCACCGGGCGCTCCGGGTGGCGCGTCTTGAACAGGCGGATTTCTTCGGTGACGTATTTGCTGCGCGCCGCGGCGGGCGAGCAGAGGACGATCAGGGCAGCGGAGGCGTCCAGCGCCGCCAGCGTCTGGTCCGTGAGGGAGTGCCCGGCGGTGAAGTCGTCCCGGTCCCGGAAGACGGGCCGCAGAGATTTCGGGACGGTGCCGGTCGCCGTCTCGCGGCCGGCCAGATCCTTGTCGATGCGGAAGCTTTCCAGCCCGCGATGCAGCCATTTGGCCCATGCGGTATCGGCGTGGCTGTAGGAGATAAAGGCGCGGTAGCGAAAAGCGACGGGTTCAGCCATGGCTGCCTCGACCCCATGCTTGGACTGTTCACCGCTCCTTTGCCCAATTATCCGCGAGGCAGGCGCGCCTCGCAACTAACGGTTCGGTAACGGTGCTAGAGATCCCTCCCCGCGAGGG
>NZ_LPWD01000188.1 GCF_001723295.1 Methyloceanibacter marginalis | reverse complement strand
TCGCCAACATCAAAAAAGCCGCCGCGTATTACGGCGTGGACGTGCACGAGAACAGCTGGCGCGAGCTCGGACGCTAAGCCGCTTGTCGACGCGTGCAACGGCCCTGGGCGCTTTGGTCCGGGGCCGCATCGGCGTCACGAAGATGACCGCTTTTGCTGGCAAAGCTTTCTTCAAGGGAGCAAGCTCGTTCGATGACGCACGGTCACAGAGAGCCCTATTCCTTGCGCGCGCCGCTGCGTTTCGACTTCGACGGCACGGCAAGCAAGGCAGATCCGTTCGCCTTTTTCGCCGGTCTGCGGGAAGCCGGCCCGGTCATTCCCGTGAAACTTCCGTTCGTCGGCAAAGCTGGATCACCACGACCCACGAAGCCACGTCGGCGATGGTGAAGGACAACGTCTTGTTCGTGCAGGAGGCGCGCCATGCCGGTAAGACGGGCGTGGCCGGTCTGGCGTGGTGGATGCCGGCTTCGCTGAAGCTGATTACCAACAACATGCTGCTCAAGGACGAGCCGGACCATCGGCGTCTGCGGAAGCTCGTCGACCAGGCGTTTCACGCCGCCGGGTGCGGGATATGCGCGGCGAGATCGAGGGCATGGCGGACAAACTTCTCGACGGCTTCGAAGGCCGCGAGGAAGTGGACCTGGCCACCGCGTTCTCACGCCGCCTGCCGCTCGAGGTGATTTGCGTTCTGCTCGGCCTGCCGGATGACAATCGGGAGGCCTTCTCGGGCTGGGCCAAGGCCGCGACCTCGATGCGGAGCAGCTTCGGCATCTTCCGCGCTTTCCTGTCGATGCGCGGCGTGATCGATTATGTGCGCGGACAGATCGAGGAGTGCCGGCGGCATCCGCGCGAAGGCGTGATCAGCGAACTGGTGCGCGCCGAAGAAGATGGGGACAAGCTTAGCGAGGACGAGCTGATCTCCATGGTCTTCTTGCTGCTTTTGCCGGCTTCGAAACCACCACGCATCTCATCAGCGACAGCATCATTGCGCTCGAACAGAACCCGGTACAGAAGGCTTATCTTTTCGCCGATCCGGACGCCCGCATGGAGCGCGCGGTCGAGGAGCTGGCGCGCTACAACACGCCTGTCCAAAGCACGAAGCCCCGCTATGCATCGCGGGATTGTCAATTTTTCGGGCAGACTCTAAAGCGCGGCGACATCGTCATGGGGCAGCTCGCGGCAGCGAATTACGATCCGGCCGTTTTCGACGAGCCCGACCGGCTCAAGCTCGACCGCCTGCCGAACCCGCATCTCGTGTTCAGCTCGGGCATTCACTTTTGTCTGGGCATGCAGCTTGCCCGCGTGGAGGTGCAATCGGCACTCGCGCGTCTCTACGCGCGCTATCCCAATCTCGCGCTTGTGGCGCCGGACGACATTCAATGGATCAAGCGCTTCGGCCTGCGCGGCGTCACCGCGCTGCCGGTGCGGCTGAACGCCGAGCGCGTCCGGCAGGCCGCGTAAACTCAGTCGTCCTCGTGACAGCCTTCCTGCGCGTTCCAGCCCTGGCCGGGCCTGCAGCCTTTCTTGATCGCTTCCAGCTGCCACGTCGGCAGTTGTCGCTGAGGCTTCGGCTTCACGTAGCCCTGCACGCATTTGTTGCCTTCGAGCCGATAGCCGGGGCCGCAATAGCTCGCGGCGTTGCGCTTCAGGATGCACTTGCCGTCGACCAGGACCGAGCGTGATTTGCACTTGGGTGCCGAGGCCTTCTTCGGCGCCGGCGCTGGTGCTGGTGGAGACGCCTTCTTGTCGGGCGGCGGCGGCGCTGCGGCTTTCTCGGAGCCGTCGGGGGCCTTCAACGTCACGACGCGCGTGCCTGCATGAGGCATGAAAATCTCGATGCAGTCGCCTGGCCCGTCGGCGACCATCCAGGGATGGGTGAGAAAGGTGTCGAGCGTTACTTCCTCGCCGTTGTTGAGGCCGGCGTAGTCCTTCGGCTGGCCGCTGAAGTCGAGCCACAGAATGCTGCGATACATGCCGGATTTGTTGATGAAGGTGACCTTGGCCGGCGCATCGCTGCCTTTGGATTTCACGCTGAACAGGTCTTTGCACGACGGATCGGCGCCGGGACTGGACGCGGCCGCTGGCTTCGGCGCCGGTGCTGGGGGAGTCTGCGTGGGGACCGACGGTGCCTCGGCCGCCTCGAGCTTTTCGATATAGGCGCGGGCGAGATCGGCATAGAAGCCGCTCGGATAGTTTGCCAGAAACGCCTCGAAGCCCGCGGCCGTGCCGAGTTCCTTGGCGCTGTCAAAAGCCTC
>NZ_LPWD01000187.1 GCF_001723295.1 Methyloceanibacter marginalis | reverse complement strand
ATCGACATTATCGCGACGCCGGCCCCGAACGGTACAAGGCCACGCTCGACGCCGTGCTCGCCGAGCCAAAGCCGACGGCATCTTGGTGATGAACTGCCCCACGGCGCTCGCCTCCTCGACGGACGCCGCGCAGGCGGTGCTCGATGCCATCGCGCAAGCCCCACACCCGAGAAAGGTGCCCCCGATCCTCACCAATTGGCTCGGCCAGGACGCCGCCCACGAGGCGCGGCAGAAGTTCCGCGCGGCCGGCATTCCCACCTACGAATCGCCGAACGACGCCATCCAAGGCTTCTTCTATTTGTGGCAGTACACCAAGGCCCAGGAATCCTTGATGCGCGCGCCGCCGAAGAGCACGGGTCCCACCACGATCGCCGACGAGGCGGCCCGCGCCATCATGCGCACGGCGGTCCGCTCCGGGCGCACGCTTCTGACCGAGCCCGAGTCGAAGGCCGTGCTGTCCGCGTTCGGCATTCCCACCGTGGCCACGCGCGTCGCGACTACTCCCGAGGATGTCGCGGACATCGCCCATGCGCTTCTGAAGCAGTCGGAGTCGGTGGTGGTGAAAATCCTCTCCGACGACATTTCGCACAAATCGGACATTGGCGGCGTGCGCCTCGGCTTGCGCTCGCCGCAAGAGGCGTGTCACGCGGCGGAGCGCATGCTGGCGCGGGCGGCGGAGACCTGTCCGCAGGCACGCATCCAAGGCTTCACCGTGCAGCCGATGATCGTGCGCAAACAGGCGCATGAGCTGCTCTTGGGCGTCTACGAGGATCCGCTGTTCGGTCCCATGATCCTGTTCGGCTCCGGCGGGACGGCGACCGAGATCATCAACGACACGGCCGTTGCGCTGCCGCCACTCGACACCACCCTCGCCCTCGACCTCATGGAGCAGACACGCGTTTGCCGATTGCTCAAAGGCTATCGCGACCGGCCCCCCGCCGATCTTGCCGGCATCGCCTCGGCGCTGGTGCAGTTGTCACAACTGGTGGTCGACTGCCCGGCGGTCAAGGAACTCGACATCAACCCGCTGATTGCCGACGAGACGGGCGTGATCGCGCTCGATGCCCGTATCCGCATCGATCCGGACTTGGTGGAGATGGACGGACCCAATCCGCGGCTCGCGATCCGCCCCTACCCGAACCAATGGGAACGGTGGACCGAGACCGAAGACGGCGAGCGCATCCTGATCCGTCCGATCAAGCCCGCCGACGAGCATCTCTACGACAATTTCGTCGCCAGGCTTTCGCCGGAAGATATTCGCTTCCGGTTCCTGGCGCCGCGCAAGGAATTCTCGCACAAGTTCGTCGCACGCTTCACCCAGATCGACTATGCGCGCGCCATGGCCTTCGTGGCTCTCAACAGGGAGGAGACCGAACTGTATGGGATCGCGCGCCTCGCCGCCGATCCCGACTACACGAAGGGCGAATACGCCATCATCGTGCGCAGCGACCTGAAGGGAACCGGCCTTGGCTGGATGCTGATGCGCAATCTGATCCGCTACGCCGAGCGGGAGGGGCTACAGGAACTGACTGGAGACGCTTGGAGCAGAATACGCGCATGCTCGAAATGTGCCGGGCACTGGGCTTCGAGGTTTCCGCCGACCCGGAAGATCTGTCCTTGCGCAAGGTGCGGCTGAAGCTCCCCGCCCCTATCCAGGACGCCGCTTAGCCCTACTCAGGCGCCAAATGCGGGGTCAGCTCGTGGTCGGGCACGTTGGTGAGGTCTTTCTGAAGGTCGCCGACAACGCGCTTCGACACGGGCCCGGCTAGCTTGTGCTTCAGCTCGGTGAGCACGCCCGCCGGCGCCACCAATATCAGTTCGTCGAAAGCGCCGCGTTCGTGCTCGCTCGACAACTCTTCGGCGACCAGGCTGACGAAGTCCTCCTTGGCCGCCTCTTTCGGATCCTGACGGGGCTCAATGGCGGAACGCCCCGTGGTGGCGCTCTCCATTACACGTCCGGGCCTGTCGGTGCCGAGATCGCGGGCGCGGCTATGGAGATCCTTGGAGACGAAGCTGGCCACGGTGCGAAAGGCCCCGTTCTCGTCGCGCTCGACGAAGCGGGCACGCCCACCATCGGCGATCGCGTACCAGAGCTTCGGCTTCTTCATCACTCCGTCTCTTGATCTTTCAAGCTCATGATATAGGCGGCCAAGTCCTCCAACTCGGACTTGGTGATGGGGATCACCGGCATCGGATGCTTGGGCATCACGATCTTGGCCATGATCGAGCCTTCCGTCTGACTTTGCAAGTTGCCTATCTCATGAAAGCTCGGCACGTCGACGTTGACTTGCTCCTGGGCGCTGGAGACGAGATGACAGTTGGAACAGAGGCGCTCCGCCAGGACCTTGCCATATGCGGGATCGGGCGCGCTGGTGACCGGCCCGGCAAGACTCACAGTTGGGGAAATGAGTGCGAGCGCAAGTGCTGTGAGGACGACCTTCATGGAGACCGCGCGCGTCAAGCCGCCAACGCCTCGAGCTTGGCCATGTCGCGCACGGTCACGCGGCGCGCGGACTCAAGCTTGATAACGCCCGCCTCCTTGAGCTCGGCGAACATGCGCGAAACGGTCTCTAGCGTCAGACCGAGATAATCGGCGATGTCATGGCGCGGCATGGCGAGTTCGAGGATGCCGTCGGCGTGCGAGCGGCGTGCCATTTCCACAAGGAAGGCGGCAAGACGTTCGAGCGCGTTCTTGCGGCCCAGAAGGAGCAGATGATCTTGCGTCTGGCGCAGACCGATCATCGCGCGGTTGAGCAGTTCATGGACGAAGCCGCTCGAGGCGGTCGCGCTCAACAGGCTGTGCCATTTGAAAGCGATCACCTTGACCGGGACGATCGCCTCGGCGGAGGCATGATGCACGTCGTCGACCTCAAAGCCGAACATGTCGCCGGGGAGATGGAAGGCGCTGATCTGACGGCGGCCGTCGGGGAGAAGCTGGGAGACGCGGACCACGCCGGAGACGAGCTTATAAACGTAGCCCGCCTTTTCACCTTCGGCGAAGATCTCGGTGTTGCGCGCGAAGTTCATGGGCACGCTCGAAGGATAAAGGGACTCCGGTTCACCCCTGCCGGCAAATGCGAATGGGGACGGCCGCTGGTTCGATCTCTGAAGTTCGATAGGGGTCGGCGTCAGCATGATGAAGTGATCCTCCCGGAGATCAGTTGCCCAACACCATGGGTACGCCTGGTTGGGGCGACCGAAAATTCGTGCCGATCACCTAAGGGAAACTACGTAGGTCGGGAGGAAGGCTAGGACCGGCGCAAGGCCGCGCGGGAACATCCGTTCCTGCCAATCACTTGACGGATTGTATGGACCAAAGTCGGGCCCATGAGCGGCTGCTCGACGACCTCGGTGACGCCTGCGGACCGGGCGTTGGCAAGCACGCGCCGCGTCGATTCCGAGACCATCAGAATCACAGGCATGCCGTTTCCGGAGAAGAGCCCGCCCGTCACACCATCCACGACGCGCGAGAACACATCCTGATCGAGCACGAGGCAGGCGCCGCGCACGCATGGCGCGCTCATGACGGGAAGCAGCGAGTGCTCGTCGCAGAACCGGGTCTCGTAGCCTTCCAGCTCCAGCGAGAAGCGCAGGCTGTCCGCGAGAACGCCATCGCTGACGGCAATGAGTATGGTTTCGGCCTGCGCCACTTCGATCTCCCTCAAACGCATATCGCAGCCCTGCCTCAACTCATCCTTGCGATGACAAGCTATGCGGGTTGCGGGGAGACGCTTTGAGCCAGGTCAAATCGACGCGGCGCTTCGCCCCGGCTTCATCTCGGAGTGCTGCCGGCGATGGGCACACGGGCGAGAATGGCCATGCGGATCAGCTCGGACAGAGTCTTCGCCTCCATCTTGGCCATGAGATTCGCGCGGTAGACCTCGACGGTGCGCGGGCTGATGCCAAGCGCGGCGGCGATGACCTTGTTGGGCTGTCCCGCCACCAGGCCCTCGAGGACCTGGCGCTCGCGCTCCGAAAGACTGTGAAGCCGCGCGGTGACTACAGCGAAGTCGCCGTCAGGGACACCCTCGGTCCGTTCGAGCGCCGCTTTGACCGCATCGAGAATGGCCTGCTCATCGAACGGCTTCTCGATGAAGTCGACAGCGCCCGCCTTCATCGCTTCCACCGCGAGCGGCACGTCGCCGTGGCCGGTGATGACGATCACCGGCAGGCATGGCGCGCGCTCCTTAAGGCAGTGCAAAAGCTCGATGCCGGTCATCTCGGGCATGCGCACGTCGGTGATGAGGCAGCCGCATTGGATGACATCCAGCCCATCGAGGAAAGACTTCGCGGAGTCGTAGAGGCGCACCGCCAACCCCGCCGAACTCAGCATGAAAGCCAGCGACTGGCGTACCGCCTCGTCATCATCGACGATATGCACGACAGGATTTTCGACCATCAGTCCTCGTTGCGTCCGGCCTGCTCCAACGTGAAGCGAAACACGGTTCCGCCACCCGGATTGGGTTCGGCCCGCATCTTCCCGCCGTGGGCCTCTATGATACGCTTCGAGATCGAGAGACCGACGCCCATGCCCGACGGTTTGGTGGTTACGAACGGCTGAAACAGCCGATCGCCAATCGTTTCGCTCAGACCCTGGCCGGTATCGGCCACACTTATTTCGATCATGCCGCCATCCGCCGCGGCGGTTGTCACCAGCAATTCCTTGCGAACACACTCATGCATGGCCTCGATGGCATTGCGTATGAGGTTGAGCAGCACCTGCTGAATCTGAATCTTTTCCACCAGAACCGTATCGGTGTTGCTGGCGAACCGGAACAGCGTCCTCACGCCCTCCTCCTGCGCGCCCACCAGCGCCAGCGCGCTCGCCTCTTCGATGAGCTTGCTGAGATTCTCGGGCCGCTTCTCGGCCTCGCCGCGTGCAACGAACTCGCGGAGCTGCCGGATGATCTGACCGGCACGCAGCGTCTGCTTGGTGGTTTCTCCGAGCGCCTCACGAACCTTGGCTACGTTCTCGCCATCGACTTTTTCCAGCAAACCTGCTGCACCCCTGAAGGTAGTTGGAGATGGCCGAGAGGGGCTGGTTGATCTCGTGCGCGAGGTCGTAGCCATCTCACCCATCGCGGTGAGGCGCGACAATCGCGCAAGCTCCGTCTGGAGTTCCTGCAATTGGTGTTCGGTCTCCTGCCGCTCGGTGAGGTCACTGATGAAGCCGGTGAAGAATCGGCTCTCGCCGGACTGCACTTCGGCCACTTCGAGCTTCATGGGAAAGGTCGAGCCGTCCTTGCGCAGCCCGGTGACGACCCGATCGATGCCGATGATGCGCTTCTCACCGGTGGCCAGATAGCGAGAGATATAGGCGTCATGCTCCTCGCGGTAGGGAGACGGCATCAGCAAAGAGACATTCTTGCCGATGACGGCGGCCTCCCGGTGGCCGAAGAGCCGTTCGGCTGCGGCGTGAATGACTGGATCCCACCTTTCTCGCTGATGACCACGGTCGCATCGGGCACCGTGTCGAGCACCGACCGCAGATGCGCCTCCCGCGCGCGCAGAGCCTCTGCCTGACGTCTGCTGCGGATGCGTGTGCGGCGGAGCAGTTCGCCCAGCCACGAGATTCCGAGACCGACCGTGGAGAAGACGACCGTCTCCAGGGCCACAGTCGGAGGAAGATCGCCTTTGCCGGTCAGAAAGAGCCCCAAGACGGCGAAAATGGTTGTCGCAAGCACCCCTGGGCCGACACCGCCAAAGCCCGCGGCGACGACCACCCCGGGAATGAAGATCAGGAATGAGGCGCGGCCTTGGAGCCAGGGATAGAGGCCCCAGGCGAGGAGCGCCGAAACGACGACCGCGGCGATCGCCACCCCGTAATGGACGCCGCTCGTGTGCGGATCGGCCATCGCGCGGCGGAAGCGCTCGATCCGACTGTCCGGAACTTTTGTCAGGGGGGCGTGCATGGCGAAAGTCTAGCCTCCGGTGCCGGGCCACGCCCACTCTATTTCCAGGGCGCCCGGCTATCGCAATTCTGTTAGCTCTGTATTGTTAGCTTTCCCGATCCTGCGACATTGGCGCAGAGTGCTTGTCCTACCGGAGGAGACCATGGCCACGACCGACGCCGAAATGCCAGACCACAAGGCTTTGCGCGAAGACCTGCAAGAGATCGCCGCGCGTCTCGCGAATTTACGGTCGGACATCGACGGCTTGATGGGCGCGGCGGGCGCGACCGCCAGTCATCAGGCCGAAGCCCTCCAGGACCAAGCGAGCGAGGCTTTGGCGAACTTCGAGGACGCCGTGCGGCGCGAGCCTCTCAAGTCGCTCGCCATCGCAGCCGGGGCCGGCTTCGTGCTCGGGATCCTTCTCCGCCGCTAGAGCCATTTGCGCGGCGCACCCGCCGGCTCAGTGCATCATCAGCACGGCGACGTCCGTGTTGCGCAGGACATGGAGCGTCGCGCCGCCGAAGATCCATTCGCGCCACCGCCAGTGCCCATACCCGCCCATGACGAGGAGAACGCCGCTGCCGGCGGCCGTGAGCAGGCGTCGCCGACCTCACGCCCACCCAGCGGGACCGTTTCCATCTCGACGGGAAGGCCGGCCATCGCGAGATAGCCTGTCATGGCGGAAGCGGTATCATCCTCTTCCTCTTCGCCGTCCTCGGCGATGCTGATCAGCCTGACGCGCTTGGCGGCTTCGAGAAACGGCGCCGCGGCGGCGATGGCCCGAACGGCCTCGGGGGCGTCCTTCCACGCAATCACCACGGTCTCGCCGATCGTCGTGCCGGCCTCGTCCGGCACGACGAGAACCGGACGGCCCGAGTGGAACAAGGCCGCATCGCGCGCCGGCTCGAACATCCCGTCCTCTCTGGCGGCGATGCTGGGCAATACGGTGAGATCGGAGACCTTGGCGCGCTGAGCGACGGCGGGGCCGACCAAGCCTTCGACGGTGAGGAGGTCCGCCTTGACGTCAGGATGAGCGCCGAGCGCTTCCTCGAACCAATCCGTGGCCAGGCGTTCTTCCTCATCGACCTGCTTCCTGGCGACATCCTCCAGCTGGCCGAAATAGACGGGGCTCAGCTCGGTCGCATAAGGCAGCCGCTGGGCCGGGGGCGGACAGGGATGCAGCACTTCGAGCGCGCAACCGAAGCGCTTGGCGAGCCCGAAGGCCGCCGCGGCGCACGCGGCGCTGGTGCCGGCCGAGTCGATCGGAAGCAGCAGTCTCACAGGTTTCACGGGTTCTCTCCCACGGGTCCGGGCGTCTCCGCACCTTCGCCCCATGCGGGTCAAAACGCGTTGACGCACCTCAAAGAACGCTGTCGCCTTTTCTCCGCATTCTGGCGCACAATATATCCCAGATGTCTCAGGCGTTTTTGAAGACGGTAAGTAAGAAAGAGGCGCTTATGGAAATCCCCTTGGAAGTCAACTTCCGCAACATGGACCCCTCGCCCGCCGTCGAGGCGCGCATCCGCGAAAAAGCGGCGAAGCTCGAGCGCTTCCATGACCGCATCATCGGTTGCACGGTCGTGGTGGAAGCTCCGCATCGGCATCATCACAAGGGCAAGCTTTACAGCGTGCATATCGATATCAGCGTGCCGGGCAAGGACTTGGTCGTGGACCGGGCCAAACCGCTCGACCATTCGCACGAGGACGTCTACGTGGCCGTGCGCGATGCCTTCAACGCCGCAGTGCGGCGTCTCGAGGACTATACGAGCAAGTTGCGCGGCGATGTGAAGACTTCAACCCGGGGCGGCGCCGCCTCGCTCGCGGAGTAAGCGTCCGCCTCAGGTCTTCCAGAAGGCTTTGACGTCGGTGAAGTGTTCATAGGCACGCTCGGCCTCGTCGATCCATTTTTGTTCATCGTCCGGGCCGGTGTCGGGCGCGGCGAGGCGCGCATCCATTGACTCCTCGCCGTCCTTGGCCAGAAGCACGCGCCGGGTAGCAATGTCGTTGAGCGTCCCAAGCGCATCCTGAAGAGACTGGAGCGCGCCGAGCGACTTCTTCTGCCGCTTGGCGCTCTTCTTGCCCGTGAAGGTGGCGGCGAAGAACTCGGTGGCATAGCGCAAGCGCTTGGCGCGGATGCGCAGTCTGTGCCGCTCGGCCGCGCTCAGGTCGCGCAAGTCCTTGCCTTTTTTCTTGATCGTGCGCCGCAGCTTCGAGAGCTTTTTCGCGGCATAACCGGTGACCGGGTCCTTGGCTTGGGCGTTGCCCTCCCAGCCGCCGATCTCGATCCAAGCGCCAAGATCGAGCAAGGCACCGCGGAAGCGCGCGGAGCTGCCCGCCTCGAAGGCGCGGGCATAAGCCTCGGCACGGCGCTCCATGAGGTCGCGGTAGACCGCTTCCAGATCGGGATCGTCCGGATGCGCCGCGCGCCGTGGCTCCAAGATGTCGGCGCGAAAACGTCGAGGTCGCGCGCCGGTCCGAGTTCGCCGCCAATCCATTTCAAGGACTCGGTGACGGCCTCGCGGTCCCGGTCGGCCACCACGTCGCCGAACAGTGCGATGGCCGCCCGCAAGCGCCGCAAGCCGACGCGCATCTGATGCAGCGCCTCGGGCCGGCCGTCACCCATGGCCGGCGCGTTGACGATGATCTGGCGCAGACAGTTGCGCGCGACGGTACGGAAGGCTTGCGCGCAGCTCATCTCGGGCGTGACTATGACAGCCTGTGCCTTCTCGAACGCCTGGTCGCCGTCGTCGAGAAGCTCGAAGCCGCGCTCCGCCTTGGTCTTGACGCCGAGCGTGAGGGGCACGGTCTCGGCGAGAGCCTTGGCCAGCGAGAACAGCGCGCGCCTGTCGCCTGACTTGAGCTCGAGTTCCAGCTCGCAGATCGGCGCCGCCTTGATGCCAGCGGTGATCTCGCCCTCGTCCACCGCCAGTTCGATTTCCGCACCCTCATGGGCCAGCTGGTACGCCTTACGCCGAAACCGTGTGTGAAAGCGGGGGGACAGTGCGGCACGCAGCTCGGCGGTGAGAAGCGGCTCGAGCGCGGTGCCCGCGGCGGCGTCAAGGTCCAGCGCATGCGTGCGCAGTGAGCACTCCCATTCGTCCCGCTCCAGGAACTCGCCCGTCCCACGCGCGGTCTTGATGGTCTGTACGTAGCCGTCGCCGGTGGCTCGCACCCGCAAGAACACGCCCGCTTCGCGCAACGCATCTTCGCCAGTGTCGTAATAGGTTGAGATCAACTCGCGGACGTTCGGTGCGCCCGCCGCATCCAGGATGGGGTGCGCCGCGATCAGACCATGATCGGCCGGATCGAACGTGAGCTTGAGCTCAATCTCCGTTGCCTCGTGCTCCGGCTTTCCCGCTGCCACACTCCAACTCCCGATGAATGCGAGCCGGCTTCGCCCGCCCACTCGCGTGCCGCCGGAGGTACCCTGGTTGCTGGAGGGGAAAAACCTACATCTGACTGTCACAATCAACCCCGCTGTCCCAGTTGGGATGCGGCGCGCGCAACGCAGGTTCTAAGGGGGAAGTGTGACAGCCGATACGGTCAGGCCGAGCGCGCCCGATCGGGCCGCACCGCGGCGACGGCTGGCCGCAAGCGGGAAGGCGAGGTGCGGATCGCCGTGCACTGCGCGGCGACGACCATGTCCTCGTCCGATTCGAGGAAAGCGACCTGATTACGGCCTGCCCGCTTGGCGATATAAAGCGCCGCGTCGGCCCGCCGAAACAGGTTCGAGAGATCCGCATCCACCTCCGTGTCGGTGGCGACGCCCACGCTGACGGTCGCCCCGATAGCCAGACCGTTGACGAACGCGGCCGAGCGGGAAAAGGCCCGGCGCACGCGCTCCGCGGCCTCCACGGCGGCGGCTGCCTCGACGCCGGGAAGAATGGCGGCGAACTCCTCGCCCCCCAAACGCCCGACGATGCTGTTGACCTTGAGATTCTTCTCCGCGGTCATGGCGAAGACCTTGAGCACCTCATCGCCGAGACTGTGGCCATAGGAATCGTTGGTGTCCTTGAAGTGATCGAGGTCGAGGATCAGCACCGAGACCGGGGTGCCGCCCAGGATACGGCGTTGGGCGACGGCATCGGCCACCTCGAACAACGCACGCCGGTTGGGCAACCCCGTGAGGCTGTCGGTCAGGGCATCGACACGCTGCTCCTGCTCTTGCCGCTCTTTTGCCATGGCCAGCACGACAAAGGCCAAGGCGGTCCGGAGAAGCAAGGTGATGAGGATAACGATCGGGAACCAGCTGCTGTAGAACACCGTGCCGAGCTCCGGGATCGGCTTGATCACGATCAACGGGAGCCAAGACAGGAAGCTCGCGCTGGTCAGCGCGAGAAGCAGGATCGCGAGCCAGCGCGAAGGCAATTGCTCACCGTGGTCGTAGGCAAGCTCGGTGGCGGCCGCGAAGTTGTAGGCCGCGGTCAGCACGCAGACCAGCATCAGCCTGTCGTTAAACGTCTCGACAAGGCCCGTGCCGGCCGCCAGGAGCAAGATGACCGGCCCCACGAAGATGTAGAGAAGGCTCGAGTCGCGCTGCGAGAATTCGCGGCAGGCCCGCCACTTCACGCCGGCCCCTAGGATCATCACGGCCTGGCCCAGCACAAAGGCGTCCAGGAAGCCGCCTCGTGAGACGTTGGCCATCACGATCCCGACACTGATGAGGAGCATGGCCAAGCCCCACATGCCGACGAAGGACGCTCCGCCTTGGCGCGCCCAATTGAAGATGAGCACAAGACCAAGGACCGCGGTGATCGCGATCGCCACGATCGAAATCGTCGACATGTCGAGGTGCATAGTCTCTCGCTTGGCGGGATCTTGACTTGCCGCAACCTAGCCGAAAGGGCCTGACGACAGGCTTTATGGCGCCGCTAAATTTTCCAGAAAATTTTAGCGAATACCGCTGCGGGTGGCCGCCAAGCGCGTTTTCGACTTGCGAACGCTTTTCGCCCCCTTGGGCTTGACGGACTCGTCACCCTCGGAAGCCATGAGCTCGACCCGGTTGCGCCCGGCCCGCTTGGCCGCATAGAGCGCGGCGTCCGCCTGGCGCAATAAGGCGCTGATATCGCCGGCCCCCTCGCCCGATCGCGTGCTGCTGGCAACACCGACGCTCACCGTGGCGCCGACCGGCAGCCCCTTGCATCGTTCCGCTTCCACGGCGAATGCGCGTCTAATGTCCTCCGCCAAGGCCACCGCCGAGGCCGGGCCGACCCCGACGAGGAGCGCCGCGAACTCTTCGCCGCCGATGCGGACCACCGAATCTCCGGCCTTGAGCTTGTCTCTTGCCGTGTCCGCAAAGCTTGTGAGGACACAATCTCCGATCTCGTGCCCGAAGGTGTCGTTGATCTCCTTGAAGCGGTCGAGATCGAAGAAAAGAACCGAGATCTGGGCATCGCCCGCCAAACGCTCGCGCTCGAGCTTCTCGATCCGTTCATAGAACGCCCGCCGGTTTGGGAGCCCCGTAAGCGAGTCCGTCGTAGCGATCAGGCGTTGCTTCATCTCCTGTTGCTGCTTTTCCATTGCCAGCACAACAAAGGCCAGAGCAATCCGCATGACTATCATGCCGACCGAGATGTTCGAGAACCACCCCTCGCCATAGGCTTCGCTCGGAAGGTGGAACGGCACCTTGCCCGACAGTGCAAGCGGAACAATAAGGAGGACGGCGATCGCCGTACCGCACAACAGGACAACCGCCGGCCAGTAGGAGATGAGTCTCTCCCCCTTGGCTCTCGCGAGCTCGAAGGCGGCGCCGAGATTGACGAAGGCCGTGAGCATGCTGAAGAGCACGAAACGATCACGAAGCTCGTCAAGCATACCGGAAAAGGCGGTGAGCAGAAACACGAGCGGGCCAGCGAGCGCCCAGACCGCGGGCGTCGGCCGGTCCGCAAAGTCCCGCGATGCGGTCCATTTCACGTTGTCGGACAGCAGCATCACCGCGAGCCCGGCGGTAATAAGGTCCGGCGCGTTTGCAAGCGCCCCCGCCGAGACGACGACGAGGCCGCCGGCCTGCACAAACATGATCAGCGCCCACCAGCCCACAAGGCGCGCGTCGCGCTCCCTCAACCAGGTATGCAACAGCACCAAGCCAAGGACCGTGGTCATCGTGATGTCCACGGCCGACACTGTCTTCATGTCGAGAAGCATGGCGGGATCGAGCTCGGTGCAAGGGTAACCGAGGGGCCCTCAAAGCAAACTCATGCCGCCCCGAATCTCGGCAGCCTTAGCAGATATTTGTCAGAGCGTCAGCAGCTGCCAGTCTTTACCGCCTCGAAGAATTTGGTATTCGGGCAAAACTCTTGCGGCTGCCCCTCGCTATTCTTGGCGAGCCAATCGCGGCACAAGGACTTGCAGCCGCAGCCGACGCAATTCGCCCGCGCCTGACATAAGACTGACCGCCGTCCACGTCGACGGCCTCCAGCAGATCGACGCCGGTGACTTGCATCATGTCGTCCATGAGCAACGTCTCATGGAAGCCTGACAGCTCGTGCTTGAAACCCTTCATGATTTTCCCCCTGCCCGATTGGGCGCGCTTGCATACGCAGCCTCTTCGCGAGGTAAGCGCGGGGGGACCTTCGCGACCTTGAGGCAAATCAAGACGGTATGGGCTTTGCGCTAGGCGCCTTTTTCGGCGCGCTCGATCCCGGCGCGGATGAGGTCGGCCGCCTCGGCGTGCTCCGCCCAGCGCACGACCTTCACCCACTTCCCCTGCTCCAGGTCCTTGTAGTGCTCGAAGAAGTGGCCAATCTGCTCCACCAAGATTCTCGGGGAGGTCGCGGTAGCTCGTGACGCGCTTATAGAAGGGGTGCAGTTCGTCGATGGGTACGGCGATGACTTTCTCGTCGATGCCTTCTCGTCCTCCATAAGCAGCGCGCCTATGGGACGCGCGCGGATGACCACGCCCGAGGCTACCGGCGTCGGAGCAATCACCATGCAGTCCACCGGGTCGCCGTCCTCCGAAAGCGTATGCGGGATGAAGCCGTAATTCGCCGGATAGAACATGGAGGTGTGCAAGAAACGGTCGACGAACAGCGCGCCGGACTTCTTGTCCATTTCATATTTCACCGGCGACCCGCCTTGCGGGATCTCGATGATGACGTTGACTTCGTGCGGCGGATTGGCGCCGACGGGAATATTGAGCAGGCTCATGAAAATCCGATCTCCTAAAGCTCCGCGGCGACGGCGCGTTCGTCCAGCGCAGCGGTCTTGATCAAGGCGAATACCCGCTCGCCGGGAGCAAGTCCAAGCTCGTCGATGGCTTTGCGCGTGGCGAGGGCAAAAAGATGGCCGTGGCCGTCGAGGTCAATGGCAACACCCGTGAGCGGCCCGTCGTCGGTCTCGAGCCCGCCCACGGTACCGGAGAGCGTATTGCGGATGCTGGTATCGCGGCCGGGTCCGCGTGCCAGGGCAATGTCAGTCGATTTGACCACGATGCGCACCTCTTGTCCCGGCGTTCCGGCCCGGCCGACCAGCCAGATCTTGCCGGCAGGATGGGAAATTTCCGTGAGCCCGTAATTCTCGTCGATGGCCGACAGCGTGCCGGTCACCACCGAGGCGCGCGCGAAGCGGCTGAGGCCCGCCGCCCTCAATGCGGGGCCCAGGGCTTCCTCCACCGGACCGATTGCGGCGACGCGGCCGTTTTCCAGCACCACGACCCGCGCGGCGAGCCGCGTGACCTCCTCGACGGCGTGGGAGACGTAGACGATAGGAATGCCAAAAGCATCGCGCAAGGATTCGATCAGGGGCAGAATTTCCAGCTTCCGTTCGATGTCGAGCGAGGCGAGCGGCTCGTCCATGAGCAGGAGCGCGGGCGAGGTCAGGAGCGCGCGCCCGATGGCCACCCGCTGCTTCTCGCCGCCGGAAAGAAGAGCGGGCTTCCGCCCGAGCAGGTGGCCGATGCCGAGCGTCTCGACGACCGGATCGAAGGCCACGCGGCCCGCGGCCTCTCCGGCGAACCACCGACCGTAGACGAGGTTCTGCTTCACCGTGAGGTGCGGAAACAGCCGGGCGTCCTGAAACACGAGGCCGATCCGCCGGCGATGGGGTGGCACGAAAACGCCGGTCTCGGTGTCCACCAAGGTCCGGCCATCGAGCACGATCCGCCCGCGGTCCGGGCGGGCGAGCCCGGCAATCAGGTTGATGGTCATGGTCTTGCCGGCGCCCGAACGGCCGAACAGGCAGGTGATGCCCGCCTCGTTCTCGAACGCGACATCGAGATCGAAGGCGCCGAGCTTGAGCGCCACATCGACGCCGATCATGAAAGGGCCGTGCCGGTCATCGACCTCGCTTAACCCGAAGCCCGCCAGCCGTCCAGGAGCCGAAAGTCGTAGGCGCGGCCTTCCGAGGGACCGGCAGCCCGCATAAGCTCCCGCCTCGGACACCGATCCTTTGGAGCGCACCCTGTGCTGTCCATTTTCGACATTATCGCCGGCTTGCTCACGCTGACCGCCGTCTTCGCCTGGGCCAATCACCGGTACTTGCGGCTGCGAACAATGTCGGGCTGCTGGTCATGGGGCTCGCCGCCTCGATCGTGCTGGTCCTCCTCGAGATCTCCATCCCGGAGGTCGCCCTGTTCGGCCAGATCGAGGGCTTCATCGAGAAGATCAATTTCTCCGAGACATTGCTCGACGGCATGCTCGCTTTCCTGTTGTTCGCCGGCGCGCTTCAGATCGACTTGTCGCTGTTGCGAGACCGGGCCTGGACGGTGGGCGCCATGGCGACGCTGGGGGTGGTCATCTCCACCATCCTGGTTGGCGTCATGTTCTGGGGCGCCGGCCAACTGTTCTCCTTGCCCATCTCGTTTGCCTGGGCGCTGGTCTTCGGTGCGCTGATCAGTCCGACAGACCCCATCGCCGTGCTTGCGGTGCTGAAGCAGGCGCGCGTCGCCAAGACGCTGGAAATGGACATGGCCGGCGAGTCCTTGTTCAATGACGGCGTCGGCGTGGTGCTGTTCACCATCCTGCTTGCCGCCGCCATGGGCACCTCGGGCGATTCGGGCATCGATTTCGTCCATATCGCGCGGCTGTTCTTCGTCGAGGCGCTGGGTGGCGCGGCGCTCGGCTTCGTCACGGGCTATCTAGCCTATCTCGCCATGCGCGGCATCGACGATTATCCGATCGAGGTGTTGATCTCGCTCGGACTCGTCACAGGAACTTACGCCGTGGCGCAATCGCTCCATCTCAGCGGTCCGATCGCCGTTGTCGTCTCCGGGGTGCTGATCGGCAATCGCGGCAAGCAATTCGCGATGAGCCAGGATACGCAACGTTACCTGTTCGACTTCTGGAGCCTGATCGACGAGATCCTGAACTCCGTTCTGTTCCTCTTGATCGGGCTCGAAGTGATCGTGCTGCGCTTCGATGTCTCCGTGCTGCCACTGGCGATCGCCGCAATCCCCATCGTGTTCATTGCGCGTCTGTTCTCGGTCGCGTTGCCGATGGCATTCGTCAGCGCCAGACAACGCTTCGTGACCGGCACCGTGCCTATTCTGACTTGGGGTGGCGTGCGGGGCGGTATCTCGGTGGCGCTGGCGCTGTCGATCCCTCTCGTCGACGAACGGTTGCAGATCCTGGCCGCGACCTATGCGGTGGTGCTGTTCACGCTGATCGTGCAGGGCCTGACCTTGCCGGCCGTGGTCCGGCGCTTCGCCCATCCGGCGGCGCGAAAGGACACGGCCTGATTGCGGCCCTTGCGGACTATTCACACCGGGTCCGGTTCGGCTAGAACGGAGCCCCAGCCACACCCGTAATGAACCCAAGAGGAAGCCTCATGCGTTCGGTATTTGCCGCATTTTCTCTCGCAATCGCCGCCCTCAGCTTTGGCTCAGCAGCCGTCCAGGCCGAGGAGGTGCGCTGCCAGGCCATCCGCGACTCGGCCCAGTGCGTCGCCGAACCGAGCTGCTGGTACGATGCGGCCAACAACAAGGGATGTCTCCCGGGCCCGCGGCCCGACGAGGATCGCTGCGCGGTGCATGGCGGCGAGTCCACCTGCAACACAAGCTCTTTCGGTTGCGCTTGGAATGAGTCTGAAAACAAATGCGCGGCCAAGGCCGAGTAGAGGAGCTAACCGCGCCCATGATCGAGCTGCTCAGAGGCTTTCCCGACAATGTCGTGGCGATGAGAGCCCAAGGCGAGGTGACCAAGAAGGACTATGATGAGATCCTGATTCCCGCCATAGAGAAGACCTTGAAGACGCACGACAAGGTCCGCATTCTCTACGAGCTCGGCCCGGACTCGACGGCTACGAGGCGGGCGCGGCCTGGGAGGACTTCAAGGTCGGCATGGAGCACTTCTCCCGGTGGGAGCGCATCGCGGTCATCACCGATGTCGAATGGATCGGCGTCGCCACGCGCCTGTTCAGCGTCTTCCTGCCGGGCACCATCCGCATCTATCCGCACGCCGAGGCCGCCAAAGCACGGCTCTGGATCACGCAGGCCGCATAAGGGCAAGGCCTATTCGTGCCTCAGCGCGTCAATGGGGTTGAGCTGCGCGGCTCGCGCGCCCGGGAAATAGCCAAACACGATTCCGATCAACGCCGAGAAGGCGAAGGCGACCACCACGATGCTCGGGTCGAGCACGAAGGGGATGTCCATGCCGGCGGAGGCCGCGCCCGCAAGGGCCAGCCCCAAGAAGACGCCGACCGTGCCGCCGATCAACGACAGCACCACCGCCTCCACGAGGAACTGCATCAGCACTTGGCTTTCCTGCGCGCCGATGGCCAGGCGAATGCCGATCTCGCGCGTACGCTCGGTCACCGACACCAGCATGATATTCATGATGCCGATGCCGCCGACGAGCAGGCTGACCCCGGCCACGGCGCCGAGAAGCGCCGTGAGGACGCCCGTGGTCGCCGTTTGGGTGTCGGCGATCTGCTTCATGTCGGCAACACGGAAATCGTCCTCCTCGCCTCCGGTAATGCCCCGCCGCTCGCGCAAGAGCCGTTCGATATCGGCCTGCACTTTCGACGTGTCGACGCCGTCCAGGGCCGAAACATTGATGGTGTTGATATCGGTATTGCCCGCGATACGCCGGTGATAGGTGCGCAGCGGCATGAGCACGACGTCGTCGCGATCGCTGCCAAACCCCGACTCACCCTTGGAGGTGAGTACGCCGATCACTTCGCAGGAGACATTGCTGACCCGAAGCCGCTTGCCGATCGCGTCCACTGATCCGAATAGCTTCTCATGCACCGTCTCGCCGACAATGCACACGGCGCGACCGCTTCGCGTCTCGCTGTCCAGGAAATTGCGGCTTCCGCGAGCTCCCAATCCTGCGTGATGACGTAGTCCGCGTCCGTGCCGATCGTACCGACGCTGCGGCTTTCGTTGCCGAAAACGATCGTCGTCGATTGCTGGGCCATGGGCGCCACCGCCTTCACGCCACGCAATTGCTCGCGCAGCTCGGCGATGTCGCGGGCATCGAACGGCTTGGCCGTAGCACTCGCGCGGCCGGGGCCCCATTGCCCAGGGCGGATGAACAGCACATTCGAACCAAGCTTGGCCATCTCCTCCTTGACCTTCTCGGTGGTGCCGTTGCCGATCGTGACCATGGCGATCACGGCGCAGACACCGATGACGATGCCAAGCAGCGTCAGAAAAGAGCGTAAGGCGTTGCGCCGGACGGCCTGCACCGCGAGTTCAGGGTCTCGTAGAACATCAGGCCGCCTCCTGCGCACGGCTGTCGCTTGCGATGCGCCCGTCAAGGAAATGCACGACGCGGCCGGCATATTCGACCATCTCCGGCTCATGGGTGACCATGAGGATGGTGATCCCCTGCTCACGATTGAGCCCG
>NZ_LPWD01000186.1 GCF_001723295.1 Methyloceanibacter marginalis | reverse complement strand
CGCCACAGCAGCCGGTAGGCCTCCGCCGTGGCCCGGGCCGGATGCAACGCGGCCTGGTTCAGTTCGTAGAGGTGGTACAGTCAATTAATCGAGCCCTCCGACTCAGCAGCATTCTAATGCTGCATCGCAAGATGAAATGGTGATTCTATGCTGCAGTGCAATGACAGATGGCCGCAGGGCGCATCCGCCGCGCGCTAAAGATAACGGCGCAGTGTTTCAGCCATTTTGTCGGGGGGTGTGCCGTAAGGAATGTGCGTAACAAACTTGCCGTCGGGGTCCATAAGGTAAACGAGCGCCGAGTGGTCGATGCTGTAATTGTCGCCCATGCTCTCGTCCTGAAACTTTTGATAGCTCACCCGGTAGGCTTTCGCCGCTTTTACGATTTGCTCCGGCGAGCCGGTGAGCCCGACGAAGTTGTCACCGAAATTCGCCACATATGCAGAGACCGCTTCGGGCGTATCGCGCTCGGGATCGAGCGTGATGAAGATCGGCACGACCTCGTCCGCGTCCGCTCCCAATTCATCCAACGCCGCGCTCATGACCTGAAGCTCGGCTGGGCATATGTCGGGACAGTGCGTGAAACCGAAGAACACGAGCATATGACGCCCGCGAAAGTCCTGATCGGTGACGGTCTTGCCATCCTTGCCGACGAGCTCGAACGGACCGCCGATCAGCGCGGTGCCACTCGTCACCACGCGCTTCTGCTGCATGTCCGTGTTGAAGATCAACGCAGCCATGCCGATCAGAGAGCCGAGCAGAAACCCGCCGACAATCACCAAGAGCCAACGTCGTCGCATCGTCCTCACTCACCAAGTTGCAGCAGCGTGCCGTTCTTCCGCGCACTGCGGAGAAACCAACTGAACGTGGCATAGCCCGCGGCCAGATAAACCGCGTTCAGGCCAAGCGCCCACAAGAGATCCGTCGGGTCGAAGGTGTGCTCCAAGAGAATCGCGCGCATGCCCTCGAAGACATGCGTCGGCGGGAGCGCGAGTGCAACCGGCTGCAGCCATTCGGGCAGCACCGAGACGGGATAATAAACGCAGGTGAGCGGCAGCAGCAGGAAGGCCAGCGACCAGGCCAGTTCCTCGGCGCCCAGTCCGTAGCGCAATATGACGCCCGCGGCGATCAGACCAAGCGACCAGCTCGTGAGCACCAGCACGAAGAAGAAGGCGACCAGCGCGAGCCCGAGATCGAGCAGATTGAAGCCGAAGAAAAAGAATGCGGCGATGGCGACCGGCACCATGCTGACGGCGAGCCTGATGATGCTCCACAGGCTGAGCGCGGCGACCAGCTCGTAGGGCCGCAACGGGCTTGTCAGCAGATTGCCGAGATTGCGCGACCACATCTCCTCGATGAACGTGGTGGAGAAGCCAATCTTGGAGCGAAACAAAATGTCCCACAGCAGCACCGCGCCGATCAGCACGCCCGCGGCCTGCGCATACGGATTGTCCGTGCCGGCGAGATATTTCTGAAGAAAGCCCCAGGTCAGCATCTGGAGGAACGGCCAATAGATCAGCTCGACCAGGCGCACGCCGGAACTGCGCAGCAGATACATATATCGCCGCACGAGCGCGGCGATACGGCGCAGCGAGGCGGACACACCGTTCGGCGGCAGGAGCACCGGCTCCACGCGAGGCATGGCTTGCGGCGAAGTCACGACGCTTTCCGGTCCGGCTCGGCCGCAAGCTTTTGCGCCGTGCGGCCGCGCACAACATCGAGGAACACGTCTTCCAGCGTCTCGCGGCCGTAATTCTCGATCAGCGCGCGCGGTGTCTCGTCCTCGATGATGCGGCCCGCCTGTAGCACGATCACCCGGTCGGCGAGACGTTCCACCTCGGCCATGTTGTGCGAGGCGATCAGGAGCGTGGCGTTACGCTCGCGCGCATAGTCCTTCAGCTTGTGGCGGATCCAATCGGCGGTGTCGGGATCGAGCGAGGCCGTCGGCTCGTCGAGCAAGAGCAGCTCCGGCGCGTTGAGCAGCGCCTTGGCGAGACCG
>NZ_LPWD01000185.1 GCF_001723295.1 Methyloceanibacter marginalis | reverse complement strand
CGACCATCGGTCCGCCATTGGCATCTGCGTTCTTGGCGAGGTCGTGGCTGGAGGGTGGTCGGCCCGGCCGGGATAGAACACGCGTTCGACCTCTGCACGACCCGCGAGAAAGTCGGCGATACGTGCTGCGGATGAGCAATGCCGCTCGACGCGCAGGGGCAGCGTCTCCAGGCCTTTGAGCAGCACCCAGGCGTTGAACGGGCTGAGCGAAGGGCCCGTATGCTTTAGATAATTGTGCAGAGTCTCGTTGATGAACTCATCACGACCGAGCACGACTCCGCCGAGGCAGCGCCCTTGGCCGTCGATATGTTTGGTGGCTGAGTAGACGACGATATCGGCGCCGAGCGGAAGTGGGCGCTGACCGAGCGGTGTGGCGAACACGTTGTCGACCACGGTCAGTGCGCCGGCCTTTCTGGCGATATTTGCCACGCCTTCGATGTCCACCAGCTCGAGCACCGGATTGGTCGGAGTCTCGTAAAGAGGCCCGCGTATTGGGCTGCACCGCCGCGTCCCAGGCGGCGAGGTCGCGCCCATCCACCAGCGTCGAGGTGATGCCGAAGCGCGGCAGCAGATCCTCCACGATGTAGCGGCAGCTGCCGAACAGCGCGCGCGCCGAGACCACGTGGTCCCCCGCCTTGAGATGACACAGGAGCGACGCGGCGACGGCCGCCATGCCGCTCGCCATGCCGCGTGCCGCCTCTGCGCCTTCCAGCGCGCACATGCGGTCCTCGAACATGGAGACGGTGGGATTGGCGTAACGGCTATAGACATAGCCTTCCGCGTCGCCCTTGAACCGGGCCTCCGCCTCCTCGGCGCTGTCATAGACATAGCCGGAGTTGAGGAAGATGGCCTCGGAGGTCTCGCCGAATTGGCTGCGCCGCGTGCCCTCGTGCACGAGCTGGGTGGCGGGCGCCCAGGCCTTGCGGCGCCCTGTCTTGTCGTCTGCGGCCATGCTCAGAACTCCTGCCTCTGTCTACGGCCGGCCATAAAAAAAACCCGGACCTTGGCTGCCGCCAAATGACCGGGATCGGCTGAAACGCCTCGCACGGCCTTTTAGCGACTTATTTTACGTGGCTGCAAGCCGGCCGGCCAAATCACCACGAGAGGGGGATTAATGTCGCTCCAGACCCCTCCCGTCAAGTCCGCGCTGGCGGTGCGACGCCCAGCCGCTTGGCCACCGCCTGCGCCGTTTCTTCGCGTCGGGCCATGAGTTCGCATGCCGCTTCCCGCACACACGCGACGATTTCCGGAGGCGCCGTTTCCGGGGAGCCGGCGTTGAACGGCGGCTCGGGCGCGTATTGCATGTAGAGCTGGATGGTCTCGGCGGCTTCGTCCCCCCGCAGCAGGGCGGCCACCGTCAGCGCGCCGTCTAAACCCGCCGTGACGCCGGCCGCGCAAACCAGATTACCGTCCACCACCACCCGTGCATCGACGGGCGTCGCGCCGAAATAGGGCAGGAGGTGCATGGCCGCCCAATAGGTCGTGGCCCGGCGTCCCTTCAACAGCCCCGCGGCGCCACAGATCAGCGCCCCCGTGCACACCGAAAACACGATCCGCGCTCCTGCCGCCTGGGTTCGCACCCAGCCCAGGACCTCATCGTCGTTCATCAGGGTCTCTTGTCCGGGACCGCCCGGGACATGCAGCACGTCGAGTTGCGGAGCCGCCGAAAGCATCGCATCGGGGGTCAGCAATAGGCCCTTTACGTCGCGCACCGGCGCTATGGTTTTGCCGTAAATGCGGTAGGTGGAATTGGGCAGCCGGGAGAGCACCTCGAAGGGCCCGGTAAGATCGATCTGGTCGAGCCCCTCGAACAGAAGCGAGCCGATTTGAAGGGGTTGATGTTCAGGGATCATCGGGTCTGTCAGGAGGAGGGGGCGGCTCAAGCGCTCGCCCCCTTGTGAATCCGGGGGAGAAGGCAGAGCTTAGGGTGACCGAAGCCCAGGCAAATGCCAAGAAGATCGACCATGAACCCGTCCGACCAGCTTTTCGAGGCGCTACCAGAAGACGCCCGGGCCCTGCCCGGAGAAGGCCGCAAGGGCGCGCTCGGCCGGACCGGCATTCTGCCGAGCCAGGCGCTTCGGCAGCTCATCGCCGCGGGCGAGATCGCTGGCGCGCCGGCGATCGAGGACGGCCAGATCCAGCCCGCGAGCCTCGACCTTCGCCTCGGCAAGGTGGCCTACCGCGTGCGCGCGAGTTTCCTGCCGGGCACCAAGGCAACCGTGCGCGACAAGCTGGCGGGGCTCACCTTCCACGAGATCGATCTCACCAAAGGCGCGGTGCTTGAAGCGGGCTGCGTCTACCTCGTGCCGTTGATCGAGCATCTCAATCTTCGTTCGACCATCGCCGCCTTCGCCAATCCGAAGAGCTCGACCGGCCGGCTCGACGTGTTCACGCGCCTCATCGCCGACTATCAGGAAAGCTTCGACAGCGTGGCCGAAGGCTATAAAGGACCGCTGTTCACCGAGATCTGCCCGCGCACCTTTTCCATCAAGGTCCGCTACGGTTCGCGCCTCAATCAAATCCGCTTCCGCCGCCGCGTCAGCCAGCAAATCGACGCCGAAGCGCCGGGCCGCGTTGGCGACCGGCGCTTGCGGGCGATCCACTCCGACGTGGGACTGGTGGAAGGCGAGGCGGCGATCCGCGATGGGTTGAACTTGCGTATCAGCCTCGCGCCCATCGAGGCCGGCGGCTTGATCGGCTATCGCGCCCGCCGCTATGCGGGCGTCATCGACGTGGACACGATCGGCGGCTACGACGTCGAACAGTATTGGGAGGCGGTGCATCTTGGGGGAGACAAGAGGCTCGTGCTGGATCCGCACGAATTCTACATCCTAGCCTCCAAGGAAAGCGTGTCCGTGCCGCCGGAATATGTGGCCGAGATGGCGCCGTTCGATCCCATGATCGGGGAGTACCGCGTGCACTATGCGGCTTCTTCGACCCCGGTTTTCGGTTATGCGGAGGGCAAAGCGCCGGGCGCCAAGGCGGTGCTGGAAGTCCGCAGCCTCGACATCCCCTTCATCGTCGAGGACGGGCAGATCGTCGGCCGGCTCATCTACGATAAGCTGACCGAGGTGCCGGAAACGCTTTACGGCCAGGGCATCGGCTCGCATTATCAGGCTCAGGGGTTGAAGCTGTCGAAGCACTTCCGCCAGGAGTGAGCCGCTAGGGGACCACGGGCGGCCAGCCAACAATCAGAGCAAAACGGGGGGCGTCGCATGGAGTCTGTCACCAAGGCTGTGGAGTGGCTGGATGGCGTCGTGTGGGGCGTCCCCATGCTGGTGCTCCTGCTCGGCGTTGGCCTTTACCTGACGCTTGGCTTGCGCCTCCGCACCATCCGGGATTTGCCTTTCGCTTTTTGGATGCTTTGGCGCGGCAGGGTCGCCGAAGGCAAAGGCGATATCACGCCCTTCAGTGCCTTGATGACCGCGCTCGCCGCGACCATCGGCACCGGCAATATCGCGGGCGTCGCCACGGCGATATTCATCGGCGGACCCGGCGCGGTCTTCTGGATGTGGATGACGGCGCTCATCGGCATGGCCACCAAATTCGCCGAGGCCGTACTTGCCGTGAAATACCGGGAAAGGGATAGCCGGGGAAACTATGTCGGCGGCCCCATGTACTACATCAAGAACGGCCTCGGCCCGAATTGGGCTTGGCTCGGGGTCTGCTTTGCACTGTTCGCGGGCTTTGCGGGCTTCGGCATCGGCAACATGGTGCAGGCGAACTCCGTCGCCGATGCCTTGGAAGCCTCGTTCGGGGTCCCATTCTGGGTGACCGGCGTCGCGCTCGCAGGGCTCGTCTTCATGGTGCTGATCGGCGGCATTCAGCGCATCGCCGCGGTCGCCAGTTGGCTCGTCCCGTTCATGGCGATCGGCTATGTCGGAGCGGGGCTTATAGTTATCGGACTGAACATCGATGCGGTTCCGGAAGCCTTTCGCCTGATCTTCACGCACGCCTTTTCGCCCATCGCTGCGACGGGCGGCTTCGCCGGCGCCGCCGTCTGGGCGGCCATCCGCTTCGGTGTGGCACGCGGCGTGTTCTCCAACGAGGCCGGGCTCGGCTCGGCGCCCATCGCCCATGCAGCCGCCGAATGCAAGGGGCCGGTGAGCCAGGGCGTGGTCGCCATGCTCGGCACCTTCATCGACACCATCGTCGTCTGCACGTTCACCGCGCTCGTCATCTTGACCACCGGCGCCTGGACCAGCGGGCAAAACGGCGCGGAGATGACCTCGCTCGCCTTCGAGTCGGCGCTGCCGGGCGTGGGCAGCGAGATCACGTCGCTCGCGCTGGCGATCTTCGCTTTCACCTCGCTGCTGGGCTGGAGCTATTACTGCGAACGCTCCTGGCAGTTTCTGCTCGGCATCAAGGCAATCGTCCCGTTCCGCATCGTGTGGTCGCTGGCGCCGATCGTCGGGGCCACCATGAAGCTGAGCTTCATCTGGCTGCTTGCCGACGTCCTGAACGCGCTCATGGCGATCCCCAACCTCATCGCGTTGGCGCTGCTGAGCCCGGTGGTTTTCGCCGCCGCGCGCGAGTTCTTCGCGACGCGCGGCAAGTCCGAGAACAATCCGTTCTGAGGAGGTCGTTAGGTCAGCGGGCGACGCCGTTCACGCCGTCGGCCCACATCAGGACGCCCAAGGCCAAGGCGTTGACGATCATCCAGAGCAGCGTCAGGAGCGAGACGCGCAGCAGCATGGATCTGTCGACGGAATTCTGCTTTGCCCGCCTGCGGTACCAGAGCGCCATCGCTACCAAGGGCAGCAGCACCAAGGCGAGGCAGAACCCGAGATACCAGCCCCGTACCGTGGGGTCCGCCAAGCTCTGTGCAATCGCATTCATGGGCAAAGTCCTCGATGATCGTGAAGAAGGTAGGGACCAGTAGCGTGTCTACCAGGCGAGGACCATAGACCGGAGCGGCCCTTAGTCGACGACGCGATTGATCTCGTCCGCCCAAATTAGAATGCCGAAGGCGATTGCGTTGACAACAACCCATGCGCCGGTGAACCAATAGACACGCGTCATCATCGCCTTGGCGTGCTGCCCGTAGCGGCCCGCATTGATGTCGCGCATGATCGAGGCGCCGTCGCCGGCGTGTAGGCGGCGTCGGCGAGCGTCCCCCGCGCATGTCCGGGCTCCGCGCTGACGTTGCATAAGGGCCCGTCCGCCGGGACTGTGTCGGATGCCCCGGTGAAACCAGACCGCGAGCGCCATCATCGGCAGGAGGAGCAGCGCGAGGCAGCCGATGAGGTACCAGCCGCGAACAGTCGGGTCCAAGAAAGCGTGAGCGATGGCATCCATGGGAGTCATTCTATAGGCGCGCCGAAGCGGAACAATCCGGGTTCGTGCGTGCTTGTCTGAGTGGCGAAAGCGCAAACCGTATGCGATGCTTCGGCCGCTAACGGATTTTGCGAGCGTTTCGGGGGAGGCCGACATGAAACATGCCGCGATCATGCTTGCGTTTGCCTTGGCGGCGGCTGCGGGGCTCGGGGGAGCCGCCGCGGCGGAGAATTTGACGGACCTGGCAAAGCAGGCGGAAAGCGAAGCCAAGGACGGCAAGAACCTCGAAGCCTACGACACGATGCGCAAGGGCGCCCTGCAGGTCTGGGCGTCCGGGCCGCTTCTCTTTCGCAAGGCCATTTTCGTCACCAAGGCGCCCGAGGGCTTCGGCATCTATGACCCGCGCCCCGAGGCCGCTCGCGCCCGGCGAGAA
>NZ_LPWD01000184.1 GCF_001723295.1 Methyloceanibacter marginalis | reverse complement strand
TCCCACATCTCCGCCCGCCACAGCTCGACGCGGATGATCATCAGGTTGGGGTCGTCGGGTCCGCTCAGCCAGCCGTCCTGCTGGCGGCTCCAAGCCGCTCGGCGCAGTCGGCGTCGTTGACCACGAACGCTTCGCCGGTCAGCGCCAGGTACACATTCTCATTGGGGTAGACGAAGGTGAGATAGACCTCGGGCGAGACTTCGATCTGGTGCTCCCGCAAACCGCGCCGGTCCGTGATGAAGCAGATCACGTTCTCGTCGCGCTCGGGCAGAGCCTCCATGGGCCGCACGCGCAACCCGTCGCTGAACTGGGTCGCCATCATGCAGACGCGCGCCTTCTCGACGACTTCCCAGATCCGATCGATATTTTCTTTTTCGTTCTTGGCCATTGGAAATGACACCCCGTGTGTGACAGGGAATCACCCTGAAGGATCGCCCGCACAAAAGTCCCGCGATCTCGTGTCTTGTGGTGAACGTTTGGCTTCGGGAAACAGCCCTGAGTTGTGGCCTTCGGGCAAGCTCACGGCCCGTTACCCATATCGGCGGTGACTTTGCGCTTTTCGCCAAGGTTGGGCTTCTCGCCCGTCATTCGCGCCTTGGCGAACTCGTGAGCGGCGACGGCCGAGTTTGCCGGCCCGTCCCACATCTCCGCCCGCTTGAGGCCCACACGGAGGACAAGGAGGTTGGGGTCGTCGGGGCCGTCCCACCAGGCCTCTTGCTTCTTGTTCCATAGGGCATGGGCGCGCTCGGGATCGCGGCACACCGACGCGTCGCCCGTGAGCGATAGATAGACCTTTTCCGGTGCGTGAAAGAAGGTCAGGCACACTTCCGGGCAGGCCTCGATCTCCTCGTCCTTGAGCCCGCGCCGGTCGGTGAGGAACCAGATGGCGTCGGTCTCAGGCTCCGCCCGCGCCTCCATGGGGCGGGCGCGCAAGCCATCCGGGAAGTGGGTCGTCATCATGCAGATGCCGGCCTTGCCGATGACCTCCCAGATGCGGTCCAGATGGGCTATTCCACGCTCGGTCATACAGCGCCAACGCCCCGCGCGGGCCGGACGTTCCCCGCTTAGAGCGCTCATTGCGCCCGAACGGAAAATCACTATATTGCGCCGCAACAACCGCCGCTTCGCGGCCGAAAGACACCTCCGAACATGCAGCTTCGCAATATCGCCATCATTGCCCATGTCGATCATGGGAAAACGACCCTGGTCGACCGCCTGCTCCAGCAGTCCGGCTCATTCCGCGACAATCAGCGCGTGGACGAGCGCGCCATGGACTCGAACGACCTGGAGCGCGAGCGGGGCATCACCATCCTTGCCAAGACCTCGGTCGTCTGGAACGGCACCCGGATCAACATCGTCGACACGCCGGGCCATGCGGATTTCGGCGGCGAGGTCGAGCGCATCCTCAACATGGTGGACGGCGCGCTGGTGCTGGTGGACGCCGCCGAGGGTCCGCTGCCGCAGACCAAGTTCGTCGTGTCGAAGGCCCTCAAGATGGGCCTCAAGCCTATCGTCGTGATCAACAAGGTCGACCGTCCCGACGCCCGCCCAGACGAGGTGCTGAACGAGGTCTTCGACCTGTTCGCCGCGCTCGATGCCAGCGAGGAGCAGCTCGACTTTCCGATTCTGTATGGCTCGGCCAAGGAAGGCTGGATGGCCGAAAGCGCGTCAGGTCCAAAGGATCAGGCAATGCTGCCGCTCTTCGATCTTGTGCTGCGCCACGTGGCGCCGCCGACCATCGAGGACGGTCCCTTCCGGCTGATCGGCACGATCCTCGAAGCCAATCCCTATCTCGGCCGCATCGTTACCGGGCGCATCACCTCAGGCACGATCAGGCCGAACGAGATGGTGAAAGTGCTCGACCACAAGGGCGCCGTCGTCGAGCAGGGCCGCGTGTCCAAGGTGCTCGCCTTTCGCGCCCTCGAGCGCGCCAGCCTCGACCAAGCGTCCGCCGGCGACATCGTCTCGCTCGCCGGGCTGCCCAGCGCCACCGTCGCCCATACCATTTGCGCGCCTGAGGTCGACACCCCGCTTCCAGCGCAACCTATTGATCCACCTACGCTTTCCATGACCTTCCGTGTCAACGACTCGCCGCTCGCCGGCACCGAAGGCTCCAAGGTCACCGGCCGCATGATCCGCGACCGGCTGTTGCGCGAGGCCGAAGGGAATGTGGCCTTGAAGGTTTCCGAGTCCGAGGAGCGCGACTCCATGGAGGTCGCCGGGCGTGGCGAGCTCCAGCTCGGCATTTTGATCGAGACCATGCGCCGCGAAGGCTTCGAGCTCTCGGTCTCGAGGCCGAGGGTTCTGCTCACCCGGGACGAGACCGGCCAGCTTCTCGAGCCCATCGAGGAGGTCGTCATCGACCTCGACGAAGAGCACTCCGGCGCCGTCGTGCAGAAGCTGTCCGAGCGCAAGGCGGATCTGGTCGAGATGAAGCCGTCCGGAGGCGGACGCCAGCGTCTCGTGTTCCACGCGCCGACCCGCGGCCTCATTGGCTATCAGGGCGAGCTTCTCACCGACACGCGCGGCACCGGCATCATGAACCGCTTGTTTCACAGTTACGCCCCGCACAAAGGTCCGATCCAGGGGCGGCGCAACGGCGTGCTGATCTCCACCGACCAGGGCGACGCGGTGGCTTATGCGCTGTTCAATCTGGAGGACCGCGGGCCGATGATGATCGACCCCGGCACCCGCGTCTATCGCGGCATGATCGTGGGCGAGCACAGCCGCGGCAACGATCTCGAGGTGAATGTGCTCAAGGGCAAGAAGCTCACGAATATCCGCACCACTTCGAAAGACGAGGCGGTGCGCCTGACCCCGCCATTGCGCATGGTTCTGGAGAAGGCACTGGCCTATATCGAGGACGACGAGTTGGTCGAGGTCACGCCAAAATCGATTCGCTTGCGCAAGCGGCATCTCGATCCGAACGAGCGCAAGAAGGCCGAGCGCCAGCGCGCCGAAGCGGTGGCGTAAGCCGAAGGGCTGGATAACGCCAACGTCCCCTTTGCCCGGCGCATCGATCCTGCGCTAGGCTCCCATTATGTCCGTCGATGTTGCTCACATCAGGCCGGCACGGCCCAAGGACGCACCCGCCCTCGCATCGGCTTACGAGGACGCTTGGCGCGGCGCCTATCAGGGCATCATCCCGCATCTGTCTCTCGAGCGCATGCTCGCACGGCGCAACTTGCGCTGGTGGCAGCAGAGCCTGCACAAGCGCGCGCCGCTGCTGGTGCTCGACTTCCGCGGCGAGGCGGCGGGATATGTAACGTTCGGCCGCTGCAGGATGTCGCGCACGCCCTATCAAGGCGAGATCTTCGAGCTGTATCTGCACCCCACCTATCAAGGCCTCGGACTCGGCACCAAGCTGTTCGACGGCGCCCGCTTGCGGCTCGGCGAGATGCGCATCAAAGGCCTTCTGGTGTGGGCCCTCGCTGACAACGAGGCGGCCTGCGGCTTCTATCTCCGCCTCGGAGGCAAGCCCATCGCCGAAGGGGCGGAGAGCTTCGGCGACACCACGCTGCGCAAGATCGCCTTCGCCTGGGCTTGAGGGCTCTTAAGACCTTGTTTACCGCAAGCGTTGGGTGCGCCTTAACGACCTTTCCCTAAGGTCGCGACCTCCAAATGGGCAATGGGATTCTGGAAAAAATGACAGAGGTTGGCGCGCGCGACCGTTGGATCATGGCCGGTCTGGTGACCTTGGGTCTCTTTACCGTTATTGCCGGCGTCCTGTCGGGCCGATCGACCATCGACTACGTTCTCGGCCGGGACGCCGCGAAGCGGCGCTTGCCTGGAGCGAAAAGATCGACGCGCAGTTGCGCAGTCCGCAAAGTGACGCCGCAGACGGCGCCACGCCCGACATCCAAGTCTTGAACGCCGCGGCACTCGATGAGCTGGCGTCCGGTGCTCAGGCGGCGATCACGCTCCCCGCGCGCCCAAGCTTTAGCGGGGACGGCTTCGCGCTGGTCGACGGGTTCAATCGGCTCACACGCGGCTGGTTCCTCAGCAATCTCGACGAGAAGAGTAGCGAGTTCGTCAGCCAAATGGACGGTTTTGCCGTAATGACGCCGACGGGCCAGACATTGGCTGTCGGCGGCGGCCTCTCACCCAGCGCCCTATCGGACATTCTCGAAAGCGGCGCCGGAACGGCGCTCGCCAACGCGGTCCGCGACGATACCATCGAGCTTGCCGATCTTTCCGGCCAAGACCATTTGCGCATGGCCTTCGTGCCCGTCTCGCAAGACGGCAAGATTTCGCGCGTCTATGCCTTCGCCGTCGACCAGACCGCCGCCGCTTCGCTCACCAGCATGGCGCTTACCGTGGCGACGCTGACCACGAGCCTCCTCATTGTCATAGGCTTCTCCGTGCCGGCGGCCATCGCCTCGCGGCGCATCCGTGAACGCTGGCACGCCGAGGACAGGATCCACTTCCTGGCCTTGCACGATTCTCTCACCGGCCTGCCCAATCGGGTGCAATTCCGGCAGCATCTTGACCGTGCGGTCGCGCGCGCCAAGCGCCACGGCAACATCGTCGCGGTGTTCTGTCTCGACCTCGACCGCTTCAAGCAAGTGAACGACACGCTCGGCCATGCCACCGGCGATGCGTTGCTGGAGGAGGTCGCCGCGCGCCTGAAGGAAAATATTCGAGAGGTCGATCTCGTCGGCAGGCTTGGCGGTGACGAGTTCGCCATCGTCGCTGAGGAGATCGAGACGCCCGAGGATGCCATGCGGCTTGCCCGCCGCCTCTGCAATGCGCTGGGCGCCGGTTACCAGGTGAACGGCCATGAGGTCACAACCTCGGCCAGCATCGGCATTGCCCTGGGCCCCCTCGACACCGAGCCGAACGACGCACTGCTGAAGAACGCCGATCTCGCGCTTTATCGCGCCAAGGAAGACGGCCGCAACACCTTCCGCTTCTTCGAGCCGGCCATGGATGCGGCGCTCCAGAAACGCCGCCGTCTGGAGAGCGATCTCCGCAGCGCCTTGCGCAAGAACCAGCTCTATCTCGACTATCAGCCGCAATTCGGTTTGGAGAACGGCAAGTTGACCGGCTACGAGGCCCTGGTCCGCTGGTGGCATCCCTCCGAGGGCGAGATTTCGCCCGCCACGTTCATTCCGATCGCCGAAGAGACGGGCCTGATGGTGCCGCTCGGCGAATGGATCCTGAGAACGGCGTGCGCCTACGCCACCACGTGGCCGCTCGATATCAAGCTCGCCGTCAACCTCTCGCCCGCTCAGTTCAAGACCCAGGATGTCTACAGCCTGGTGCGTCGCGTGCTGGCCGAGACAGGGCTCGAGCCCGACCGTCTCGAGCTCGAGATCACCGAGGGCATCATCCTGCAGAACACCGAATCGGTCATCGAGACCCTGACCCGGCTCGATCAGCTCGGCGTCTCCATCGCCATGGACGATTTCGGCACCGGCTATTCCAGCCTCTCCTACCTCACGCGTTTTCCTGTCAAAAAGATCAAGATCGACCGCTCTTTCATCGACACGTTAGGGACCAGCCCACAGACGAGCGCCATCGTGTCGAGCATCGTCGCCTCGGCCAATCGCTGCACGTCACCATCACGGCCGAAGGCGTGGAGACCGAAGGTCAAGCCGCCATGCTCAGGAAGTGGGGCTGCGATCAGGTGCAGGGCTACTATTACGGCCGGCCAGAGGCTGAGATCACGGAGGACGACGAAAGCGACACATCGCGCGACGCGCCGCCGCCGCTCGACCGGCCCCTCGTCGCTTAGTCTAGCTGTGAATCCAGAACGCGCTCTCCGCGAAGCATCGTGTCTCCACCAGTTGAGCCCTCCGGTGCTCCGTCGGAAGTTTCTTGAGCCGGCCTGACTCTGCACTGGCGCGATGACCTCTCCTGCGGTGTTGCGGCGTGCTTTTCTGACGGACGATTCGGGAACAACCATCACGATATGGCCTGATCGTCCCTCGATCTTTCGCCGCGCCACGATAAGACCGAGGCCTCCCTGGTTGGCGTTCTGTTGCAGCTTGCTCAGTGTTCCGGTCTGCCGCCAACCGAAAGCGGGACCAAAATCGCGTAGCCAGCGAAAGAGATCGTTCGCACGCATCTCGAAAATTGTGTTTCCGATGAGGGGCCGAACGGCCTTGCCTTTCGTGAGATCGATCACCGCCTTTTGTGTCCACCACACCCGTGGCAGATAGGCCCCCGCAAGATGGCAGAAGTCATGTGTGTAGATATTGCAGAACGTGAGTCCGCTCCGCGGCTTATACCGCTTGTGAGACGTCTTATCGACCGCAAGCCAGTCAATGATCGCGTCGAGCTCGGCAATTAGGTCCGCAGGAGTCGTGCCCTTTCGTCCCGGTTGCTCCTTCTCGTTCAATGAATGCGCATCGGCGATGCCGGTACGCTTGGTCACAGTACCGGCCTTGCGCGGCATGGTGACCGCGATCACGCCGTCGGGGGCGGCAGCTCCTCAGGGATGGTGGTCGGTATCTTGGTTGCGGAGGGAGCGGGTTTTAGAAACTCCGCAAAGGCAAAGCCCCTGAGGTTCGCGCCCGCGAGATCGGTTTCCACTTCGCGGAAGCCTCTGCTCGCCCGTCCGGTCACTGCGCGCACGGGATGGCCGTCGGGAAGGTGCCCAATACGTTCGCGCCCGAGGGTCGGGAGATCTTTGGCTCGCTGCGCAGCCGCAGAGGCGACTCTCGCGTATCGACGATGAGCATTTCGCCACTGGCCTCGACGGGCGTCGGTGGCGGGACAATCGCGTTGCCTACGGGTGGCGGTGAAATTTCAGGCGCCCCGCCGGGAGTCGGCACGGTCCTCGACAATCGAAGATAGTCGAAGATGAACTCGCCGTAGTAGCGGCCAGAGCTGTCCCGATGACCTTGCTTCAGACCACGCTTCGGAATGAATCGGCCGGCGTTGTAGGCAATGGCGACGTGGGCCATTTCGAGGTCGGTGAGCGTCCTCATCTTGCCGTAGCCTGCCCTCTTCTGAGCAGACTTCAGCTCTTCAACCGCTTTGCCGAGGGTGCCGTTGAGGTCCTCGTAGCGCTTCTTGAGAAAATAATCAGGGTCGACCTTGAAGAACTGCAAGTCGTACTGCCAAATGCCGAAGCCGTGGCAGAACTTGCTCGAGTTTCGTGCCGCTGCTTTGTAGCCCGGGATATGGGCTGCCATGTCGATGAGAGCTTGCCGAGCAATCTCGAACATCGCTTGGCCGTTCTTGGCCGCGACCAAGTCTCCCTTCGTCCTCGGAAACGCCCGCCTGCCCTTGTTTGAATCGAGAGTATCGCCAACGCAAAGCGCGAGAATTTTCCTTGTGCTGAACCCAGTCTTCTTCCGCAGGGTCTGCCAGATGTAACCCGTCTCCTGGCAAGCCAGGGCAGTCAGCAAATCGAGGTCAAACGGCGTACCCGCGACGGCCTTCTCGATCTCTGTATGGAACTGCTTCTTGAACCACTTGATGTCCTCGGCTTTCGGCATGGCCTCGCCCTCCCCAGTAACGCAATTGGAGAGCAAATTTACTATACAACCTGAAGATGTAATAGTGGGCGCCGAAGGTCACCGCTAAGGTGTTGAAAAACCTAGTCTGTCTGCTTGCCGTCCGGGCCGTAGGTCCTCAAGCGGTCCCGCTGGCAATCGAAACCGGGCGCCTGAGCGTCGGCGATCTCGCGCGCCAAGGTGTTGGCGTCTGGGTTTCCGGCCGCTTGGATATGGGCCACGTGACAGGTGTCCGTCTCGCCAAGCTTGGTGACAACCAGCGTCGAGCCCTTGGCGCCGTCAGAATCCCAGTGGAAGCGCAAAATCGTCGCGAACGGGGCGCCATCCGCCAGCCGCCATTCGAGCGTTTCGCCGGTCGTGTTGAAGGCGGGCACGGTCTGCTGTGCCGCAGTCTGCGCGGCGGCGTCGGGGCCATAGGAGACGAACATGCGCAAGTCCCCCTCGGCCACGCGCACGTCCAGGCCGCCAAGGCCCTCGCAGCGGAACACGCCGCCATACTCGGCGGCTCCGGCGGCGTGACGTTCTCGCACCCTTTCAGCGCCAGCGGCGTGTAGACGCTCTTGATCGTTTTGGCCGAGGCCGCGGACGAGAGGAGCACGAGGGCCAGGCCGAAAGCGCAATGGCGTGCGCCTATCATCTGATTTGATCCATATCAGGCTTGCGCTTTGCGACGGTTGCAACACTTGTGAGCGGCCTCGCGCCGTCCTAGAACCACGCGGGGACATGGAGCGGCCCTTTTATCACGGCAGAGGCTTCATCGCAGTAAAGGTGGCTGGTTCGCCATGAGTGACATGAGGATCGCGGTTCTGGGCGCGGCCGGGCGCATGGGTCAGGCGCTGACCCGGGCGCTGGCCGAGACGCCAGGCTGCGAGGTTGCCGGCGGACTGGAGACCAAGGGCTCGCCCGCGCTTGGCAAGGATATCGGTGAGGTCGCAGGCCTCGAGCCGCTTGGCGTTCCCATCACCGACGATGCGCTGTCGCTGTTTGCCGGCATTGACGGGGTGCTCGACTTCACGCTGCCCAAGGCCACGGTCGAGTTCGCCGCCCTCGCGGCGCAAGCCCGGATCGTCCATGTGATCGGCACCACGGGCTTTTCCGACGACGATCTCGCCAAGCTCGACGCGGCCGCCCGCCACGCCACCATCGTCAAGGCCGGTAATATGAGCATGGGCGTGAACCTCATGGCCGCGCTCACCGCACGCGTGGCCGAAACTCTCGGCCCCGAATTCGACATCGAGATCCTGGAGATGCATCACCGCCATAAGCGCGACGCCCCTTCGGGCACTTCGCTGATGCTGGGTGATGCCGCCGCCAAGGGGCGCTCAGTCGCGCTCGCCGAAAAGAGCGTCAGGACCAGGGACGGGGACACCGGCCCACGCCGGGAGGGCGATATCGGCTTCGCCGCGCTCCGGGGCGGCGACGTGGTCGGCGAGCACCGGGTGATCTTCGCCGGACCCGGCGAGCGCATCGAGCTCGCCCATATCGCGTCTGACCGCGGCATCTTCGCCCGAGGGGCCGTCCGCGCCGCGCTGTGGGCCCGAGGCAAGCCGCCTGGCCTCTATTCCATGGCCGACGTGCTCGGATTGTGACGGGCTGGTTGATATCTGGGGCATCACCATTGGCAAGATCATGCCGAACCGCCTAAAACCGTTCCGCACAGTCGGAAAGTGGCCCAAAAGAGGGGCGATGCTGACGCTGGCTCTTAACTTTCCTCGCCTATATTGGCGCGCGACGAAGAAGGGCCAATAAGGCCCGCTTCGGCCGACGGGACACGCGATGACAGGGCGCCTTCCAAGGGAAATGCTCCAAAAAACAAGCGAAAAGCCGCGGAAATCCGACAACGTGCTGGTGCTCGTCCGCCACGGACAGAGCGAGTGGAACCGGCTCAACATGTTCACCGGCTGGAAAGATGTGGGGCTGAGCGAGGAGGGCGAGGCCGAAGCCCACCGGGCCGGACTGCTGCTCAAGGAAGAGGGGCTCGTCTTCGACAGCGCCTTTGCCTCGACGCTAAAGCGCGCCCACAACACCCTCGACATCATCCTCGGAGAGCTCGGTCAGGGAAAGCTGCCCACGGTCAAGGCCGCGGCCTTGAACGAGCGCGACTACGGCCAGCTTGTCGGCATCAACAAGGAAGAGGCCCGCAAGCGCTTCGGCGCCGACCAGGTGCATGTCTGGCAGCGCTCCTACGACATCGCCCCGCCCGGCGGCGAGTCGCTGAAAGACACCGCCGCGCGCGTCTGCCCCTTCTTCGACCGGTGGATCGTGCCCGAGCTGCAGGCGGGGAAGAACGTGATCGTCGTCGCCCACGGCAACTCGCTCCGCTCGCTCATCATGGAGCTCGACAAGCTCACGCCGGAAGAGGTGCAGGACTATTCCATCGCCACCGCCACGCCGGTGATCTACCGCGTCAAGGCCGACGGCACCCTGGTGGAGAAGCGCAACCTCGCGGCTTAGGCCGTGCGCGGCAAGCGCACCTCGCGCAGTGCCTCCTTCAGCGCACCGGCGAAGTCCTCCCGCTCGGGATCGGTCAGGAAGCTCGCGAATACGAGCCGCTCGCCGTGGCTGGCGATCGACAGCTCCGAGGTACGCCCCACTCGCTCATCGAGATTGAGCCGGACCCAATAGGGATTGAAGCGCCACGACTGCGCGCGGCCGCTCGGCGCAACGCGGGTCACCGTCAGCGCGTCTTCTGTGAGGTCCACCGTCTCATAGAGGCGCAAGGCGCGGAAATTGACGCGGAAGGCGATATAGACCAGCAGGACGTCGAGGCCCATGAAGCCCATCACCGGCCAAGCGCCCATCAAGTAGAACATCAGGCCGGTGGCGAACGAGGCCGTGCTGATCGCCGCCATGAATACCAGGAACCCTCTCGGCCCGAGCGAGCGGTTCGGCGTCAGCACGGCGCTGAACTGGGGGTCGCCGTTAGCGGCACCTTGTGGAGCGGGGGATGGCTCTGCCATAGCAGTGAAGCTAATACGTTCCTCGGGGGTGACAAGGGTCTGTGACCGTTCAAGCCAAACGCGCGAAGCCGGCGAAAGTGCCGGGCAGAGCCAGAAAGGCGCCGGGATCGAAGCTCACCGAGGCTGAGATCGGCGAGATGTTCGCGCGCTTCGAGGCGCACGACCCCCACCCAAAGACGGAGCTGGAATATCGCGACCCGTTCACCCTGCTCGTCGCCGTCGTGTTGTCGGCACAAGCCACCGACACGTCCGTCAACCGCGCCACGCCTGCGCTGTTCGCTCTGGCCGATACGCCTGCGAAGATGGTCGCGCTCGGCGAGCAGGGCGTCAGCGACAAGATCAAGACCATCGGGCTCTACCGAAACAAGGCCAAGAATGTCGTCGCGCTGTCCAACAAGCTCGTCGAGGAGCATGGCGGTGAGGTCCCCTGCTCGCGCGAAGAGCTGGAGAGCCTCCCTGGCGTCGGCCGCAAGACGGCCAATGTCGTGCTGAATGTCGCCTTTGGCGAGGCGACCATCGCCATCGACACCCATATCTTCCGGGTGTCGAACCGGACGGGGCTCGCACCCGGCAAGACGCCCCTCAAGGTCGAGGAGACCCTGAACCGGGTGGTGCCGGAGCGCTACAAGCACAACTGCCACCACTGGCTCATCCTGCATGGCCGCTATGTGTGCAAGGCCCGCAAGCCCGAGTGCTGGCGCTGTATCGTCAACGATATCTGCGTCTTCAAGCCCAAGACGCCTGCACCCAAGACGCCGGCTCCGAAGACCCCGGCCTCGGCTTGAGCCGGCAGCCTGGCGGACGTGTGGCGAGGGCGTCCTCAACCCTTCATTAGGGCTTTTCCGCCATTCTCCCCTCAGGGACCCGCACGTCGCGGGAAGGGGGAATTTGTGAGACGCGTACCAGCCTTCGTACCGGCCGCCATGGCCGGGGCCTTGATCGTGGCGTGCCTCATGGGCTGCACCACCACGCAGAAAGTCGCGAGCGGCGCTGCTGTCGGCGGCGGCACCGGGCTCCTGCTCGGCGGTCCGATCGGAGGACTTGCCGGCGCCGCCATTGGCGCTGTGGCCGTCCCCGTGGCCACCGCCAACTAACCTCTTCGGAAAAATCGGATCAGGCGGCGCCGGGCGTGCGAGCCTCACGCCGGACTTCGCCGCGATCCGTTTCCACATCCGCACCATGAACCCCGTTGCGAACAGCGGCGTGACCAAATTCAAGATGGGCACGGACGCGAGTGCGGCGATGAGCAGCCCGCATGTCAGCACCGTCAGCCGGTTGGCTTTTCGGATGCGCTTCGCTTCCGCCGCGCTGACATGGCGCATGGCCGCAAGCTCGAAATATTCACGCCCCAGCAGATAGCCGTTGCCCACGTAGAACGCGATGAGGTTCACACCGGGAATGAGCAGCAGAAACAGCGCGATCAAGTTCACCACCAGAACCACCAGGAAGAACTTGATGGCGAGAAAGATCGAGCGCGCGATCGGCAGTTCGCGTCCGGGCGGATCGTGCGGGAAATTGGCCTGTTCGACCTTGGCGGCGATGTCGTCGAGATAAAGCCCGGCGATCAGCGACGCACCGGCGGTATCAGAAAGATCGACGCCGCGACCAGCGCCAGGCCGCCAAGCCATTGAATCGTGGTCTCGATCCATCCCGGCCAGGCGACGAAATGCGTGAACGACCACTCCACCGCGACGATCAGTCCCGCGAGCAACGCGATGGTGAAGCCTACGCATTTCAGCAACACCGAGCGAAACGGCGGCGAGAAGAGTTCCTCGAAGGCTTGACCTGCGGCGGCGAGCATGAACGTTGTCCCTGAGCTTTCGGCCTGGCGAATATAGTGGCCTCAGCCCGTGACGCCAGGGCCGGACGGCTCTCCAGACTTGAACGAGAACGGGAGACCCGCGAAAAATGGCTGAGAAGATTTACGACGTCGTCGGCATCGGCAACGCCATCGTCGACATCATTGCTCGCTGCGACGACGGCTTTCTGTCGAAGCACGATCTCGACAAGGGATTCATGCGCCTGATCGATGCGGACGAGGCGGCGAAGCTCTACGAGGCCATGGGGCCGGCCACCGAGCGCTCCGGCGGCTCCGTCGCCAACTCCATCGCCGGGCTCGCCTCCTTCGGTGCCAAATGCGGCTTTATCGGCCGCGTCGCGGCCGATCAGTTCGGCGGCATCTTTCGTCACGACATCCGCTCGCTCGGCATCGCCTACACCACCGACCCGGCCGAAGACGGCGCGCCCACGGCCCGCTGCCTCGTCCTGGTCACGCCCGACGGCGAGCGCACCATGAACACCTTTCTCGGCGCGAGCGTGGATTTCGCCCCAGGCGACCTCGATCCGGATCTGATCGAAGGCGCCAAGATCGTCTATCTGGAGGGCTATCTCTTCGACAAGGACGCGGCCAAATCCGCCTTCCGCGAGGCCGCCAAGCGCGCCAAGGCGGCTGGCGCCAAGGTGGCGCTGACGCTGTCCGATCCGTTCTGCGTGGAACGCCATCGCGACGATTTCCGGAAATTGGTCTCAGAGGACGCCGATATCGTCTTCGCCAACGAAAAGGAGATCACCACGCTTTATGAGGTCAATTCCTTCGACGAGGCGGCGGATGCGGCGCTTCAGGACTGCGAACTGGCCGTCCTGACCCGCTCCGAAGACGGCTCGATGATCCTAGGTGCAGGAGAAACAACGGAAATTCCGGCCGATCCGGTCTCCAAGGTGCTGGATGCCACCGGCGCCGGCGATCTTTATGCGGCCGGCTTCCTCTTCGGGCTCACCCAGGGGCTCCCCGTGGAGACCTGCGGCCGCCTGGGCAGCCTGGCGGCGGCGGAGGTGATCTCCCACATTGGGGCCCGGCCGGAGTCGAGCCTGGCCAAGCTCGCGGCCGCGCGCGGACTGCTGAATTAGCGGATGAAGCCCCGTCGAGCCGTTGTGGCCGATCTGTCACGCAAGGCCGAAATCTTATTGTGAACTCAAGAGATAGCTCCCTGGGCGGGTGATTCCCCTGCTATCTTATCCACAAATCGAAGATGCGCGCTTTTGGGGGCTTATCGATGCTGAGATCATCAACTGTGGTTGCCGCGACGCTGCTGGGAGCCGCCATTCTGGCGCAGCCCGCTTCGGCGCAGGACTTTACCACCACGACATTCGCCGGCACGACGGTCTGGGTCGGCGGCGGCGTCCAGTTCTTGTCGCTCCCCGACATCAACTTCACCTACAAGCGCAGCGCCAACGGCTCGCTTCAGCGGCAGACCAACTCTCATAACGACTGGCTCGATTTCGGTGGCGCGACCGGGGGCGGCCTAGAGACCGCGCTCGGCTATTGGGGCGGCTTCCGCGTTTCGGGTTGGTCAAGGCGTTCTGGTCCAACGTCGAGGACGATCACACGACAAAGTGCCAGG